>ASPC01000017.1 GCA_000405345.1 Atribacteria bacterium SCGC AAA255-N14 | reverse complement strand
TAAACTTTTCTGAAGATAAAGTTGAAGGGATAAGAGTAGCCTCTTTAATCCATGATATTGGGAAGATCGGCCTGCCTACTGAAATCTTAAGCAAGCCCGGAAAATTATCCGATATAGAATCTAATCTCATCAGAGAACACTCCCAAATAGGATATGATATTTTGAAATCCAATGATTTTTCTCATCCTGTAGCAAACATTATCCTGCAACATCACGAAAGGCTAAATGGTTCAGGATATCCTAATCATTTAAAAGGAGATGAAATTCTTTTAGAGGCAAAAATAATAGGAATAGCTGATGTAGTAGAGGCAATGTCTTCTCACCGTCCATATCGCCCGGCACTCGGAATAGATGCAGCCTTAGAAGAAATCTCTCAGAACCGAGGAATTCTCTATGACTCGGAAGTTGTAGATGCCTGCCTTAAGCTCTTTAAAGAGAAGGGATTTAGATTTGAATAGATAAAATTGATTAAAATAAATATTTGATTCCAGATCACTCATCAGATTTTAAAATAATCATAGATATAATCTAAATAAAAATACAGGGGGCAATTTTGGACATCAGAAAATTAAATAATGAACAAAATAAAGCCAAAGAGAAAGCTTTGAAATATGAAAAACAGAATTACATTAAACAGCTATTCGATCACTCACCGGATTTTCAAATAATCCTGGATGGTGAAGGAAAAATTATGAGAGTAAATCAGGCTTTTGAAAAAATGATTGAAAAAAAGAAGGGGAAATTAATTGGTAGTTTTATTTATGAGTTCATACCTGAAGAGGAAATAAAAAAAGTTAGGGATAAAATCTTAAAAGAGAAAAATTTAAAGAATGTAGAAATAACTGTAAATGTTCCCAAAAAAGAACCTTTGATTTGTGACTTTTCGGGTGCTTTGTTTACTAAAATAGACGGAAAAGATGGCATCTACCTAAGCGGTAGGGATATCACTGAAAGAAGAAAATTACAACAAAGTCTTCTGGGGTTAAATGAAAGCTTAGAGAAAAAAATAATAAAAAAAACCAAAGAATTAAGAAAAGTTCAATTTCAACTTATGCAATCGGAAAAATTATCTATCATCGGAGAATTGGTGACCAGTGTAGCCCATGAGGTTAGGAATCCTTTAGCTACCATAAGCCTAATTGTTCAACATTTAGAGAACAAATCTGCCGATAATTACCAAATAGAAAAATTAAAAGCAATCCAAAGAAACATAAATCGCATAGATAAGATTGTCTTTGGCTTACTAAATTTTTCTCATCCCTCCCGCTTTAATTTTGGTTATTACAATGTCAATGAAATATTAGAAAGATTAGAGCCGATCTTAAATCATTTTCTTCCAGAGAATATAAAAATCATTAAGAGATATGATTCAAAATTGCCCCAGGGCTGGTTTGATTCAGCTTGCCTGGAACAGGTTTTTTTAAACTTAATTTCTAATGCCATACAGGCGATGAAAAAGGGCGGGGAACTTTATATTACTACCAGTTTTGATCCTGTTCAAAAAGGAATAATAATAAAATTTAAAGATACGGGGGTAGGCATCCCGGGAGGAAATATCAAAAAAATATTTACGCCCTTTTTTACTACTTTTAAGGAAGGCACTGGCTTAGGCCTCTCTATTTGTCGGAATATCATCAAGGACCATAAAGGTACTATTTCAGTAGAGAGTAAGTCGGGGGAAGGAACAATTTTTAATGTTTACTTTCCCCTGGAAAAAAGAAAAGAGAAAAAGCAGGTGGTTGAGGGGATATAATGACTAAGGCTAATATTTTAATCATTGATGATGAAGTAGATTTATGCCAGAGTCTGCTTGAATTATTAGAGGAAGAAAAATACAAAGTTTTTATTGCCCATAGTGGCAAGGAAGGTTTGATAAAGGTCAAAGAAAATTTGCCTGATTTAGTCCTTTTGGATATAAAGATGAGCGGAATAGATGGGATTGAGACTTTAGAGAAAATACGGGCTATTAATAAGGATATCTCAGTGATTATGTTAACTGCTTATCAGACCGTAGAAACTGCGGTAAAGGCGATGAAACTGGGAGCTTACGATTATATTAGCAAACCTTTTAATTTCGAAGAATTAATGATAATCATTAGAAGAGCTCTTCAGATACGTGATTTGTCTAAAGAAGTTATCTCTCTACGTCACCAAATAAGAGAAAAATATAGTTTTAATAATATTATCGGAAAAAGCGATAAAGTAAAAGAAGTACTGTATAAGATTGAAAAAGTTGCTCCAACCAATGCTACTGTGTTGATAAGAGGAGAAAGCGGTTCCGGGAAAGAATTAATTGCCAAGACTATTCATCAATACAGCGCCAGAAGAGATAGGCCATTTATAGCCGTTGATTGTGCCAGTATGCCAGAGACTTTGATAGAGAGTGAATTATTTGGTCATACCAAGGGGGCCTTCACCGGGGCAGTAGCGAAAAGAGTAGGTAAATTTGAATTAGCGCAAAGCGGGACATTTTTTTTAGATGAGATTGGTAATTTATCAGTTAATATTCAAGCTAAGTTATTAAGAGCACTTCAGGAAGGGGAAATAAATCGTATCGGAGAAAAGTATCCGATTAAGATTGACGTACGAGTGATCATTGCCAGTAATACCAATTTAGAAGAAGAGATAAAAAGAGGAACCTTTAGAGAAGATTTATATTATCGTATCAATGTTTTTTCTATCTTTCTTCCTACTTTACGGGAGCGGAAAGAAGATATGCCCTTATTGGCTTTGCATTTTCTAAATCAGTTTAATTCGATATTTGGAAAGAAAATTAGGAATATCTCGGAAGAAAGTATGAAGCTGCTGATAAATTATTCCTGGCCGGGTAATGTCCGGGAACTTCAAAATGTTATTCAGCAGGCAATTATTATGGCTGAAGACATTATTTTACCAGAGCATTTACCTTTTTATATAAAAGAAAACAAAGTAGAGGCAGGTCCGATACTTACTCTCCTATCAGAAAAAGACAAGAATAATTTTCCCAACGATTTCTCCCTTAAAAAACGTGTTAACCAACTTTCGCGAGATACGGAAAGAAGAATTATTTTGGAAGCGTTAAAAAGAACGAATTGGAATAAGGCAGAAGCAGCTAGATTGTTAAAGATAAATTACAAAACCCTCTATCTAAAGGTTAGAGAATATGACCTTCAACAAACATAAAGGGTATGATTCATTGAAATTCCTGTAGGGGTTCGATTCATCGAACCCGTTAGAAAAAAATACCCAAATAACTCGGGTCGGATAAATCCGACCCCTACGAAATAAAAATACCGATACAAATTATAAAATATATACGGCAAATACTCTTATGGTTGATAGACCATAAATAGGGTAGGAAAACCATATATATATGGTCTATCAACCATATAATTTGAGGAGTAAATTAAAATAAAGTAATTAGAAATGAGGGTTAGAAAAAAATATATTTTGGCTAAAAGCCTTGCCATGAATGCATTTGGAGAGATCCGAATGCATTTTTTATTTAAACAAGAATAAGTTGGCACGATACTTGCTTATTATAATGGTATAGAGGCTTCATCTTGTTGCCAGTGGAGAACTTGGAAGATTTTTTTTCTCAGGGCAAAAGAGGAGCCAGCGTGAAAATCTAAAGCGAGGTATTAAAAAGATAATATGGCTAAAATATTAGTAGTTGATAATAACCTGGATATGTGCCAAATTATTTCCGATATTCTTAAAGAAGGGGGCCATACTGTCAATGTCTCTTATAATGGGGAAGATGCCTTGAGAAAAATTAAAAAGGATCACTATGATTTGATTGTCTTAGACTATAGACTTGGTGGAATATCCGGATTAGTGGTCCTTAAAAAAGCTTTACAGATGAGGCCTTCACTAAAAATAATCATGATTTCTGCTTTTGGAAGTGATTCTACCAAGACTAAAGCAAGAGAGTTGGGAGCGGTCGATTTTATAGATAAACCATTTGATATAAAAATGCTTACCCAGAGCGTACAAGATATTTTAACCAGGAATACTGCTGAGAAAGAGTAAAAAAAGATGACTGTTTTTTAGAAAAGGTTTATATGGAAATTGTAATTTACAAAAAGAAATAACTATATCTCTTTTTTTTAAAAAATCTAAAAAATGAAAGGAGGTGAAAAGAAATGGCAGTAGAAAAATCAATGGCATCCTCAAGTTTGGTAGAAGTAGTAGACAGAATATTGGACAAAGGTATAGTAATTGATGCTTGGGTCAGAGTGTCCTTAGTAGGCATTGAATTATTGGCTATTGAAGCAAGAGTAGTTATTGCATCTGTAGAGACCTACTTAAAGTATGCAGAAGCAATAGGCCTGACTGCAACCGCAGCATAGGATCCTATTTAAGCTTAAACTAACTTGGGAGGGAATTTTGCCGAAATATCCTCAAAAACTTAGGGTATTTTAACGAGTACATTCCGCCAAGATTCCCATTTTTTTGAAAAAGGTGAGAGTGGATAAAATGGAAAAAATATTAAAAGATATAGTAACTTCTTATGATAATAGAATTTCTGAGGTGGGAACTGTTATCGAAAATACTTATCAGGTGTTAGAGGAGTACCAAAATGATATTTTGCAATCTAAGGAAGATAAGGAAAAGATAAAGGCCCAGTTGCGAGAAGCCTTGACCAGTCAGCAGCACCTAAGAAGAAAAGATTTTGACCGGATGATAGAGAAAATATCCGGAGGAATAACTGATCGAAAGGAAAAAATTGAAAATAATCAGTATATAATCAGGGAAGAATTAAAAGGTTATCTTGATAAGCAGAAAGATATTGCTGCTGCTTTAAGAGAAAGATTGGCCCGGTTTACTGACCATCTTAAAGAGAATGAATCTATCAGATTAGTAGATTTTAAGATTTATCTAAAAGACCTTCAATCACAACAAGAAAAAAGAGGAGAAGAAGTCAGGAAAATGTTAGAGGGTTTTCGGAAGGAACTGGAAGTTTATAGAGCTGAACAGATGCTGATGTCTCAAACCTTAAGAAACCTATTAAGCAAAGGAAACTCTTTAAGAATAAGGGATTTTAAAGTAGCGATTTCAGAGATCCAGGCTCAACAGAGGGAAAGAAAAGCTCTCTGGCAGGAGGAAAGGAAAAAAGTTAGAGAGACCTTAGCTGGTTTTCGGCTACCGAAAAAAATATTTTCCAATTTGGAAAAGACCAAAACTTAGCAGAATGATTTAGTTTTTATCAGGGAAGAGAAAGAGGATAAAAAGTAAAGAGTTTTAAAAATTTAAGTTATGTAAAAACTAAAGGAGGAAAAAAGAAATGAGAATGAATGAAGAGATGGAAAAATTAGGTAAGGAAATTATCGGTTCTTATGATGTAAGAGTAGAAAGTATTAAACAGCTAAAAAAAGAAACAGAGGAGACCTTAAAGAATTTTCAAGAGGTTCATCAAAAAATGAGTCTTGATCAAAGAGAATATTTATCTAAATACAAAGATAATCTCGAAGGTGAAGTTAAGGAGACCTTAAAGGGATTTCGCCTTTCCCTGGAAAAGATGGGAAGCGATTTGAGAAATGATTTAGCTGAAGGTGTAGAGAGGAGAAAAGCCGAGGTAAGTCAGACCTTAGATGAATTAACAAATTCCCGGATGCAGATGAGTAAGGAATTGAAAGAAGATTTAGCTGCCGGCGTAGAGAAGAGAAAAGAGGAGGTAAGTAAGACCTTAGATGACTTCAAAGTCTCTCACCTCCAGATGAGTAAGGAGTTAAAGGAGAATTTAAGCAAGTTTAATCAAGAGATAAAAAGTGAAGTAAGTAAAATGTTGGATGATTTCCATAGTACTCAAGATAAAGTAAGAGCTGAATTAGAGAAGGCATCGTTGTCCTGGCAGCAAACCGCTTCTATCTTGCAGGAAAAGAGAAGTGGTGTAAAGCCTATCCCCAAGGTGCTGGAAAAAAAGACCATAAAAGAGGCCCTTCCCAAAAAGGCTAAGATTTCGGAGGAATTGAGTGATAAAAAACAGCTAATAAAGTTGATTAATGGACATCCCGAGGGAATAAAACTTACTGAAATTGGTGCCCAGCTGGAAAAAGACTGGAGATGGTATATACCTATAGTTAAAGAACTTATGGAAGAAGGTAAAATCCGAAAAGAAGAGAATTTATATTACCCCGCGATATAGGAAAAACGAGATAGTTAAAGTAAATAATGGAGGTGTCTATGAAGCACGAAAGTTTGGTAGCACTAAAAACATTTCGAGATTCTAAGACCGGTTTAGAAAATAGAAACGAACGAAAGATTAGAACGACTAATTCCTTATGCAGAACCAAAAAAGAGCAAGAGATTCTGGAAGCACTTATGGATGATAAGGAATTAAGTCAAACAAGACAAATAGATATACAAAGATTTGCCCAGCAAGATTTAGCGGTAAAAAAATCTCAAGAGAAAATGCTATTAATCAGGGATAAATTAGCCAAGACAGTAAATAAAAATAAAAAGATTATAGAATTGAGACAAAAATTACAAAAGGGAAGTTGGGAAATAGATCATTCTTCCCCTCAAAAGACTAACCGGGTTTTTAAACCTTCGAATTTTAAAGAATTAAAGATTGAATTTTAACCAGTGAGGTGATTAATGATGATAGTAACCAAAGGTACAACTGTTTTGAAAGCTCGTGCCCTGCCAAATTTTGTGGAAACTAAGTTTGTAAAGGAAATAACCGTACGAGCTTTAGGGTATATTAAGGCCGGCTTTCCCCTTCATTTCCGGGGACCTTCGGGAACCGGGAAAACTACGCTTGCCCTGCATCTGGCCAGTATAATTGACCGGCCGGTGGTGATGATTCATGGAGATGAGGAATTTACTACTTCTGATTTAGTGGGGGGAGAGCAGGGTTATCGTACCAGGAGAGTGGTGGACAATTTTATTCATTCGGTGTTGAAAGCCGAGGAAGATGTTCAGAAAAGCTGGGTAGACAACCGCTTGACCGTGGCAGTTGAGCATGGACTTATCCTTATTTATGATGAATTTACTCGTTCTCGTCCGGAAGCCAATAATGTCCTGCTTTCCATTTTACAGGAAAAAATGATGGGTTTACCCTCCGCTCGGGGAAGTGGTGATTATTTAAAGGTTCATCCTGACTTTATCGCCATCTTTACCAGTAATCCCGAAGAGTATGCCGGGGTTCACCGCAGTCAAGATGCCCTGAGGGACAGAATGATTACTATGGATTTAGATTTTTTCGATAGGGAGACGGAGATTTCCATCACCAAAGCCAAGTCTGATCTATCCTACCAAGATGCAGCTAAAATTGTAGATATTGTAAGAGGACTTCGGGTGTCCGAAGAATGTGAATTTAGACCGACCATTCGGGGTTGTATTATGATTGCTAAGAGTTTAAGCACTTTAGGCGGTCTGGTAAGTACCAAGAATAAAATATTTAGAGAAATTTGCCAGGATATTTTGGCCTCGGAGACCAGCCGCATCGGGAGCAGTATTAATCAATTAAAAGTAAAAAATCTAGTCAAGGTCCTGATCGATAAACACTGCTGATCAATTAATACTTTAATACCATTTTGGGCTCTGCCGATTCTTGAAGAAATAGGGGGGGGAAAGCCATCCGGCTAATTATGAAAAAAGAAGATTCATTTTTGGAGATAGTAAATATAAAATTAAAAAAATATGAGGAAAAAAAATCAAAAGATAGGGGAATAGTAAACTGGTTAGAACAGGGAATAACCGAATTTCAAAAAAAGGAAGAGGAAGAAAAAGAGGGTAGACCAAAAAGTATGAACGGGGCTTCCCTGGGAGTTCTTGCTAGGAGAATAATGTCCCAAGAGTGGGCTAAGATAAGGAGAAGAAAATCATCTCGTAGTTATATTCTTGCTTTAGAACAAGAAATCATGCATCGGAAGGAGAAAATATAATGGCAGGGGAAGGTAAGTATATCTATTGTATCATCGCTACCAATGAGGGAAGAAACTTTGGTCCCATAGGAATTGGTGGAAGAGGAGACATAGTATCTACCATTGGCTATGAGGATCTCAGTGCAGTGATTAGCAACTCCCCTATGGATAAATATGTGGTGAACAAAGAAAATTTAATCGCTCATGAAAAAGTTGTGGAAGAGGTGATGAAGAATTATACCGTTCTTCCCATGAGATTTTGCACCGTGGCAGGAAGTGCCGAGGAAGTCCGAAACCTCTTAAGAAAAAGATATCTGGAACTTAAAAATCTGTTAAAGGATATGGATAATAAGGTAGAGTTAGGCTTAAAGGCTTTCTGGAAAGAGATGAAAGTTATTTTCCAGGAGCTGGCAGATGAAGACAAAAAAATTAAATCTCTCAAGGAAGAGATAGCTAACAAATCTCTTCAAGAAAGTTATGCCGAGGGGATAAACTTAGGAAAAATAGTAAAGACTGCCTTAGAGGTAAAAAGGGATAAGGAAGGCCAGGAGATAATCAATGCTTTAAAAAGAATTTCTTATCATTTTCTCCTCAATGAAACTCAAGGTGATGAGATGCTGATAAATGCTGTTTTTTTAGTGGATAGAGCCCGGGAAAGAGAATTTGATAATCAGGTAAATGAATTAGTATTCAAGTATGCCCAAAGAGTAAAATTTAAGTATATTGGGCCAACCCCACCCTATAATTTTGTAAATTTAAACCTAAAATAAAGCGAAAAGGAGTGAAAAAAAATGGCCGAAAAAGAAAAAAAGGAAGAAAAAGAAAGCTTAGAATTTGACTTTGATATGGGAAAAGTGAGATTAGGAGGAATATTTAAGGGATTTAGTGACTTGATTAACTTAGCAGACAAGGTAACTAAAGAAGCCGGAGAAATTAAAAAAACTGGTGAAATTAAAGGGCTACCTAAAGATGCAAAAGGTATTTATGGTTTTAGCATAAAAACTTTAGTAGGAGGAAAACCCCTGGTAGAGACCTTTGGCAACATCAAGAAAACGGCAAAAGGTCCGGTGGTAGAAGAAATCAGAGAGCCAATAGTCGATGTATTTGATGAAAAGGATCATATTTTAGTCATTGTGGAGCTGCCCGGAGTTTCTGAGGAGAATATCAAGATTAACCTGGAAGGAGATATTCTTAAGCTATCTGCAGAAAACAAAGAAAGAAAATATGCCAAGGAGGTTTTACTTCCTTCCAAGGGAAAGAAAGAAAGTATGAAATCTTCTTATAAAAATGGCATGTTAGAGATAAAATTAGAGAAAATTTAAGCCAGGAAAAAAAACTGAGAAGACTGAAGATATTAAGATTGGTTTCTCGATTATTATTAGAAGCAAGGAATACACTATGACTAAAAATATAAAATTAACCCTGAAGGTTTCAGAAGCAAAAGCCAGAGATGTAGGAAGAGCAATCGTTAGAATTGACCCGGCAGATTTTAATAAAATGAGTATAGAAGTAGGGGAAATAATAGAAGTATTCGGTAAAAGAAAATCAGTCGCTAAAATTATGCCTGCCTATCCGGAGGATAGAGGAAAAGCGATTATTCAAATGGATGGTTTATTAAGAGAGAATACCCAGGCAGGATTAGATGAAAAAGTAAGTATTCAAAAATGTGAATGTAAATTAGCCGATAAAATAGTCCTGGCTCCTTTAACCCTGATCAAGTCTATGCGTGGGGCTGAGGATACTAAATATATAGGTAGTCTGTTAGAAGGTTTACCTTTGGTAGAGGGGGATAGAATAAGAGCCAATCTTTTTGGTGCACGAAGCTTTGATTTTATGGTGGTTTCCACCCTTCCTGCTAAACAGCCGGTTTTTATCCATACCGGTACTACCATCAAGATGAAAGAAGAGAAAGAAGTAGCCGGAAAACAGTTAAAGATATCTTATGAAGATATTGGCGGACTGGGCCGGGAAATTCAAAGAATTAGGGAGATGATTGAACTTCCTCTAAAATATCCTCAAATTTTTGAAAGATTAGGCATTGAACCCCCCAAGGGGGTTTTACTTTATGGTCCTCCAGGATGTGGAAAGACTTTGATCGCCAGAGCAGTAGCCCAGGAGACGGTGGCACATTTTAGCCATATAAGTGGCCCCGAAATTATGGGGAAATTCTACGGAGAAAGCGAAGCTCGTCTGCGAAGTGTATTTAAGGAGGCCCAAACTAATGCCCCTTCTATCATCTTCATCGATGAGATTGATGCTATTGCCCCCAAGCGGGAGGAAATGGGGGGAGAGAAACAGGTAGAAAAAAGGGTAGTGGCTCAACTATTAGCCCTGATGGATGGATTGGAATCTCGAGGGGAAGTAATTGTTATTGGAGCTACCAATATTCCCAATGTTCTTGATCCGGCTTTAAGAAGACCGGGAAGATTTGATCGGGAGATTTCCATACGTATCCCTGATCAAAAGGCTCGTCTGGAAATTTTGCATATTCATACCCGGGGGATGCCTTTAGCCAAAGATGTAGATTTAGAAAAAATATCCCAGATCACCCATGGTTTTGTAGGTGCTGACTTAGAAGCTTTATGCCGGGAAGCCGCTATGAATTCCTTACGAATTATCTTGCCTAATATTGATTTCGAATTAGATGAAATCCCTTATAAAATGCTTTTAGAATTAGAGGTTACTATGGATAACTTTAGGGCGGCCTTGAAAGAAGTGGAGCCCTCGGCAATCAGAGAGGTCTTTGTGGAAATTCCTAATGTGAAATGGGATGATGTAGGTGGACTGGAAGAGATTAAAGAAGCTCTAACTGAAGTGGTGGAATGGCCCTTAAAATATCCTGATTTATTCGATTATACCCACACTAAGCCACCAAAAGGTATTTTGTTATCCGGGCTTCCGGGGACGGGAAAGACCTTGATGGCTAAGGCCCTGGCCAATGAAAGTGAGGTAAATTTTATATCCGTTAAAGGACCCGAGCTTATGTCAAAATACATTGGAGAGTCAGAGCGGGGGGTAAGGGAACTCTTTCGTAAAGCAAGGCAGGCTGCTCCTATTATTCTATTTTTTGATGAAATTGATTCCCTGGTTCCGCAACGGGGAACAAGCGGGGATTCTCAGGCAACAGAAAGGGTCATTAGCCAATTTTTAACTGAGCTGGACGGGATAGAGGAACTTAAAGGAGTGATAGTTTTAGCAGCTACCAATAGAAGGGAATTAATTGACCCGGCTATCCTGCGAGCGGGTAGATTTGATCTGATTTTAGAAGTCCCGATACCGGATAAAAAGAGCCGGGAGAAGATATTTCAGGTTCATTTGCAAGGGAAACCTCTGCCTGATGATGTGAACCCTCCTGTTTTGGCTGAAGAAACAGAAGGTTTAACCGGGGCGGATATTGAGGCGATCTGCAGAGAGGCTTCTATGGCAGCAATCAGGGAGTTTATTAAAAAAAAGGCAGGAAAGATAGAAAAGAAGAATGAGGATGTTGCTGCTACCTTTAAGATTTCCCTAAAGCACTTTAAAGCTGCCATTAAGTCACTGAAAGCTCATTTAGATTAAATTTATGGAAGTAAAAAGGAAGAGGAAAGAATAATGCCGGTAAGTAAATATATCTATGGTTTTATAGAAGAATCCAAAAGAAAAGAATTTAGTTTTAGCGGAATTGATGGAAAGAAGGTATATTCATATAATTATCAGGATTTAGCCGCAGTGATCAGTGAGGCAGAGGAGATAGAATACGACCCTATCAGAGTGAATCTTTTAGCTCATACCCATGTTCTTGAAGAAATCGCCAGGGAATATCTTATTCTTCCGATGAGTTTCGGAATTATTGCTGAAAATGAGGAGAAAGTAACCGAACTTTTAAGACAAAACTATTTAGAATTTATGCGGCAATTAAAAATGCTTAAGGGCAAAATAGAGTTAGGGGTAAAAGTCCTCTGGATAGAGGAGGCGGTAGTGAAAGAGATGGAGAGTAGAGTTAAAGACTTTCAAGAATTAAAGAAGAAAATAGTTGATTTATCAGCAAAGGAAGATCAAAACGCCAAACTTAAGGCAGGTAGATTGGTTGAGTCTATAGTTAAGGAATGGGAAAAGAAATATGTCCAGAAAATTTATAGTTCTCTGAAGGAAATAGCTGTCGATAGCCGCCTTAACCAACCCATAGGCATCAAGATGCTCCTTAATTCCTCTTTCTTAGTGGATAAAAATAAAGAAAAAGATTTTGATAAAAGAGTGAACGAATTAGCCCAAAAATATGAGAATCAATTGAAGTTTAAGTATGTCGGTCCGGTTCCACCTTATAATTTCGTTAATATTAAATTAAAAGGGTTTTAAGGGGGCATAAAAAATGGCTTTTATTATTGATGATTTATTAAAGATGCCCTTAACTTTGGCAAAAAAGGTACTTGAGGGAATAATGAATGAAGTTGATAAAGAGCGCCTGGTAACCAAAGAAGGAGTTATAGAAAAGCTCAAGGAGTATCAACTACTCTTGGACGAAGGCAAGATCAGTGAAGAGGATTACAATCAGATAGAAAAAGAATTAATGCAAAGGTTAAAAAAAATTAAGAGAGCGGAGGAGTAAAAATGGCTAAGGAATTAGGAATTTTAATTGAAAAGGCACGTAAGGAATTAAGTAAATTAACCGGGTTGGCAACTTCTTCTACGGTAGGGGTTAGCAAGGATGAAAAGGGATGGAATATATCTATTGAGATGGTGGAGAAGCGGTCTATTCCTGATCAGATGGATATCTTAGCTTTATATGAAGTTCTTCTTGATGAAGATGGAAACCTTTTGAATTTTGAGAGAAAGTCTATGCGTAGGCGTATGGATTCAATGGGAAAAGAGTAATTTAAGTGCACGGCTAAATAATAAATATAACTGAGTGGAGCGAAGGAGGCAGAAAATGGTCATGGAAGCGACAAGGGATACAGCTGGTACTTTAGTTGATGTTATAGATCGTATCTTGGATAAAGGTCTGGTGATAAATGCCGATATCACGGTATCTGTTGCCGGGGTGGAGCTTCTGGGTATCAAGGTTCGGGCAGCATTGGCTTCGTTTGAGACTGCTGCCAAATATGGTTTGGAGTTTCCATCTGGCACTAATTATGAGACTGCTGCCTGGAAAGAGGCTATGGTAGGCAAGGAAGAGTGTCCACAATGTAACAAACGAGTGCCAGTAGAAGTTCTTACTGATACCGGGTGTCCATGGTGTGGTTGGATATCTGCCACCAAAGCCAAGGCGCTCAAATCGGAAGCGTGAAAACAGAAGATAGAATGATGCAGAAATCCATTTCAATCTGGGATTTACCTGTAGAAAAAAGAGGATAAGGGAAGATACCATTAGGGAATATAAAGATGCCATCCACCTTACCCTTGATTTTACAGGGGCATATAAGAACTTGGCTGTATTAAACAGAAAGGAGGTAATCATGAATATTGAAAATATTGAAAAGAAATGTGCCTTTTGCGATGGTGAGGGATTGGATCCTTTCGGGATTTTATCTCCACTATCTATATGTCAGGTATGTGGGGGCAAGGGGAAGATTATGGTTTCTGAGCCAGCGATAGCGTGTGCTTTTTGTGGGGAAAGTGGCATATATCCTAGCCGAAGGCTCACATGTACTGCATGTGGTGGGAAGGGTGTAGTCACCGTTAAAGAACCCTCCATTGAATGTGCCTATTGTGGTGGAACAGGTATCCATCTCAGCGAGCCAAGGCTTACCTGTAGTGTATGTGGAGGAAAAGGGAAGGTTACTATGGAAGAACCAAGAGAGACCTGTAAGGCCTGTAGTGGAAGTGGAAGGTCTCGAATAAACTCTGCTTTGCCCTGTGGTGCATGCGGAGGTAAAGGAATGATCAACGAGATAACAGAAGGCAGAGAACAGAAAATCTGACTTCTGATTAAAGGAGCGACATATGCCAATCGACATTGATACAGACAATCTAAAACACGGGATTTTGGGCTTAGTTATTGCCTTGGTAGAGATAATTAAAGATGCCCTCAATCTTCAGGCAGTAAAGCGTATGGAGGGAGGCACTCTTTCCGAGGAAGAGGTGGAGAGGCTTGGTGTGGCATTACAGGATTTAGACCTTGCCATTGAGGAGATAAAAAAGGAACAGGGTGTCACTGAGTCGGTTAAATCGGTAAGGGATGGATTGGATAGTATTGTGGATGAGGTATTAGACAAGATGATAAATCCCGAAAGGTGGAGGAAAGAAGCAGAAGAGAAAGGAATTTGAAAGGAGGTATAAGAATGGCAAATCCGTTTAAATGTCCAAATTGTGGTGTCAGCACAGGAAGCCACGATTATTGTCCAAATTGTGGCGAGTCTTTAACTCTTGGATGTGAGAAATGTGGTACAACCTGGAAGTACTGGGAGGATGTTAAATTCTGCCCCAATTGCGGCACAAAGGCACAGAAGATTGGTGTAACTTCTGCTGCTAAAAAAAGAGGTTATTAGAGGGTCTGGGTAGGAAAATGATGAAAAAATTCTGTAATTGGGAGGTATTGCCGTGGGAAGCACTGAAGCAAGATATCTTTATTGTATCGTCGAGGGAAGTGAAGAGATAACTCTTGGTAATATTGGAATAGAGGGTAGTAGCGTTTATACTATCCCCTACCAAGATTTATCTGCTGTGGTCCATAATTGCCTACCAGAACCCTATAAATCAGAGGACCAGGAAAAGATGAAGTCTTGGGCAACTGCTCACGAGAAAGTTGTGGAGGTTGCCTGGGAGAGATTTGGCACAGTTTTACCCCTGGGATTTGATACCATTGTTAAGGGTGAAGAGGGTATTGCTCCTGATGAGAACATGAAGAAGTGGTTGAAGGACGATTATGAAAACTTAAGACAAAAACTGGGTAAGCTTAAAGACGGAGCTGAGTTTGGAGTGCAGGTATTTTGGGACCCTAAAATTATCAGCGAAGGACTCATTGAGACAACCCCTGAGATTAAGAAATTGAGCGAGGAAATTAAATCCAAATCTAAGGGCTTGGCTTATATGTATAAACAGAAATTAGAGAACTTATTGAAAAAAGAGATGGAAAAAGAAGCCGATAGATATTTTAAGGATTTTTATGAACAGATTAAAAGATGTGTCGACCAAATTAAGGTAGAAAAGACCAAAAAACTTGAAGAAGACAAACAAATGCTGTTGAATCTCTCTTGTTTGATTTTCAAGGGAAAGAGTAAAACATTGGGTGAAGAGCTAGAAAAAATTAACCATATAAAAGGATTTTTTGTTCGTTTTACCGGTCCCTGGCCGCCGTATAGTTTCGTATAGGAGAAAAAATGGAACCATCAAGAGATACGCACGCAACTTTAGTAGATCTGTTAGATCGAATTTTAGATAAAGGATTAATAATAAATGCGGATATTATTATTTCTGTGGCAGGCATTCCTTTAATTGGTGTCAATTTAAGGGCAGCATTGGCGGGAATGGAGACGATGCTGAAATATGGGGTGATGCAGGCCTGGGATGAAAAAAGTAGAGCTTGGGAAAGAGAACATAGGAAGAAAAATATTCTTTCTTTAGTTGAAGGAGAAGAGATTGCCCTGAAAATGTATGGTTCTTATTACTATAGCAAAGGAATATATAATGCCTGGAGACCAGGCTATTTTTATTTAACTAATAAAAGGTTTATTCATTATCGTCAAGATTTTGATGAAATCACCTTTCAGATACCTTTAGAAGAAATAAAGGCATTGGTAATCAGAGAGGAGGCGCATTTTGTTAAAGAAAAGAAAAAACAGGTACTTTATCTTATAGATAAACAGGATCAAGTGCATCGGCTTAGCGCAGTAGAAACAAATCAGTTAAAAGATGCTATTGAGCAAAATTTAGCAACGACGGGGTTTTCTTTAGAGGAGAACCCCGTACTTCCGGAGTTTGAAGAGGGGCCAATTGACTTCCTGACCGAAGGAGAAGAGGTCACTCACCGAGGGGGAAAGGTATGGTATTTAGTTCCTGCCTCCGGTATAAAACAAGAGACCTGGAGGCCAGGTCATCTCTATCTTACCAATAAGAGATTGTGCTGGTGGTACGATTTTGAGAGAAAGTTGGTTTTTGATGTTCCTGTTGATATGATAGTTAGAATGAACACCGAGATGAGAAAAACAAGCAGTCTTGATAGTAAAAAGGAGAAAGTTCTTGATATATTATATCAGGCCAATTTAACCAAAGGTACAGCCTCTTTTGCCGGGAAGGAAATAGATGAATGGGCGGAAGCGCTAAATGGGATTATTTCTGGCGAGATAGGCCTGCCTGTGCGTGGTCGCACGCAGACAGGTGAGGAAACCGAAACCTGTCCCCAGTGCGGCAAGCCCGCCCCAGCCAAAGAACTATTAGAAGAAGGTTGCTCAAGCTGCGGCTGGTTTAGCCCCGTTAAAGATAGAAAATCACACCGGGTAAAAACTCTTGCTTGAAAATGATGTACTATAACAGAAAACAGAAAGATAACCGCTTAACAAATGACTACAGAGCATTAATGAGGAGGTAAGAAAAATAGCAAAAATTATAGCAATAATGACAAAGCACGAAGAAAAACTTTTTCAGACAATTAAAGAATTAGGCGTAGCTACTCCCGATGATATATCAAAAAGATTGGGAATATCTCCTGATTGTGCAGTAGTGCTTTGCCAAGATATGGTCTGTCAGGATATTCTTATAAAAAAAGGCTACTGTTATGAAATCGTTAAAATTATTAATCAAGAGGTAAAAATTTAAAAAGGAGATAAAGACGAAAGTAAGTATAAAGTAGTAAGGGATGAGGATTAAAATGGAATCTACCGCAAGTGAAAAAGATACTCTTGAGAAGGAAAAGGGGAAAGCAATCGTAATATGAGAAGAGATTTAGATACTATAAGAAAACCAGTGAGTTTACCTTTACTACCGGGTGAGGAAGTCACTAAGTGTTATACGGCAAGCTACGATACCGGGAGTTCACTTGCTTCTTCTTGGAGACTGGGTAATTTATACCTGTCCAATAAAAGACTGCTTTTTGTTCAGGGAAGAAAGATACTATTCATGATTCTACTCAGTCAAATAAAGACTATAAATATAGTAAAGAGGGGATGGATTTTAGGCAAGAAAGTAAAACAACTTAATATAGTATCTGAAGGCAGGAGAGTGCCATATATTGCCATAAAAGATACTGAGAATTGGAGTAAGGCAATTGTGGAAAATATCTCCCTGGCTGGAGGCCAGAAGCCAGAGGTTAGAAGTCAGACATCTACTTTCTGTTCTCCATCTTTTATTAACTCACCACCCGATGAAGAAATTTTAAAGGAAAAGGGTGGTTATTTAACCCCCGGTCAATCAAGGTGGTGTATGGGAACCCTTCTCCTTACCCCCAAGAAACTTACTTTTTTTACCTCTAAATCTGGATTTATATGGGAGACACCGCTGGGTAGCATCAAGGATTTAGGAATAGAAAAAAGAGTTTACGGAGTAAGCCAGAGTGATACTATCCGCATAGAATATGACTCTTCCGGTGAGTTATTAAAAGCCTGGATTATATCACTTAATTTAGAGGATTGGAGAAAAGAGCTATATAAGAGAGTATTGCTAAAAGTAGACCGGGAGACCTTAAATAAAGTTGTTAGCGAATTGGATGCCGATTCAAAAGAGATACTCATGTTTCTTTATGAGCAAAGACACGCCAGAATCGATACCTTAGCCAAGTTGATAAAGGCTCCTACCCATATGGATGTTTTATTTAAAATAAGGGAGATGATCAACCCAATAGCAGAAAAGATAATCGGCTATCCGATACTCTTATTCGATAGTTCAAAAGTTGACCGGGAAACTGGCCAGAAAGTTTTATTTAGTTGGTGGCTCGCTGGTCAGCCTGATCAAGAGCATCAAGAGAGAGAGGAACCACTTCTGGATATATTTAATGAGGATGCTGAGCTAATAGTCTATTTAGAGTTGCTTGGTATTAAAGAAGATAAGTTACGGTTAAGTGTGGCGAATAATAAACTTATTATCGATGCAGATAAAGATTATCATAAAGAAATTCCTCTACCCGCAGTGGTTAATATAAATAGTTTTACTAAGAGGTATAAAAATAATATACTGGAAGTCAGGTTAAATAAATAGTAAATAAATAGGGACATCCCATTTTTAATAAAATGGGATGTCCCTATTTATTTAAAACAGTTTAAAAGTTGTAGGGGCACAATGAATTGTGCCCTCGCTACTTACCTGGAGGTGTTGATTATGATTAAAGAAAAAGACAAATATCGTTTACTGATAGAGAACCTGCCTGATGGATTTGCCTATCATAAAATGGTTCTGGATAGTAGCGGAAAACCGCTGGATTATGTCTTCTTAGAGGTCAATTCATCCTTTGAGACCCTGACCGGGCTTTCCAGAGAAAATATTATCGGTAAAAAGGTGACCGAAGTATATTCGGGGATTAAGAGCTTAGGCTTTGATTGGATCGACATCTACGGTAAAGTAGCCGCTACCGGCCAGAGCATCCATTTCCAACAGTACTTTGAACTGGCAGAGTACTGGTACGAAATAACTGCCTACAGCGACCAGCCCGGCTATTTCGCCGTGGTCTTCCATGATATTACCGAGAATAAGAAGGCTGAAGAAGAACTGCGGCAACGTGAAAAGAACTTTTTCACCTTAGTCGAGAACACCCCGGATATGGTCGTCCGTTTTAACCTGGATCTGCAGCACATTTATTGTAATGCAGCGGTCGAGCATCAGTTAGGAGTTCCGGTCCATGGGTTTATAGGAAAAACCTTCCTGGAAATAGATGGATCACCACCAGAACAGCTTAAATCTATGCACCAATTACTCCAGAAGGCTCTTGAAACTGGTGAAGAACAGCAGACTGAGCAGAGCTTTCCGCTTCCCTCCGGCCAAAAATACTTTCAGACCCGCATCGTATCGGAAAGAGATGAGAAGGGGAGAATAGAATCCTTGTTGTCCGTCAGTAGGGATATCACCGAGCGCAAGCAGGCCGAACTTCTTATACTGGTTCAGCGAGACCTGGCTCTGGCCATCAGTTTCAGCCACCAACTGGATAAAGCATTATCGCAATGCCTGGATACTATGCTCCAGCTTTCCGAAATGGATTGCGGCGGAATTTATCTTATAGATCAGGCTAGCGGTGATTTAAACCTCATCTGTCACAGAAACCTTTCTCCCGCCTTTATAAAAAGCGTATCGCATTATAAAGCGGATTCAACCTTTGCGCGCCTGGTACTGCAGGGAAAACCGCTCTTTACCCGCTACTCCGATCTTTTTTCCCCTGATGAGGTTAATAAAGCGGAAAAGCTGCTGTCTTTCGCAATACTTCCCTTGATTTTCGAGCAGCGGGTGATTGGCTGTATTAATCTTGCCTCCCGGAAATTAGAAGATGTTTCTCAGCTAAATAGAGAGATGCTAAAAACCGCAGCTACCCTGATGGGAGAAGGAATTACCCGTTTAAAGATAGAAGAAGAACTTAAAGAGACTAACCAGAAATTGCAAAAAGCTATAAAAAACACTATCCAGGCTATGGCTTTAATTTTGGAGAAAAGAGACCCCTACACCGCTGGACACCAGGAAAGGGTGGCTGAACTTGCCTGCGCTATAGCTGAAGAAATAAGCCTTCCTAAAGATAAAATTGAAGGACTTTATATGGCCGGGATTATTCACGATATTGGCAAGATCAACGTTCCGACTGAGATCTTAAGTAAGCCCGGCAGATTGAGTGAGATAGAATTGAGTCTGATCCAAACTCATCCTCAGGTCGGTAGTGATATCTTAAAGGAAATGGAATTACCCGGGGGGGGTTTCCGCCATCGTACTTCAACATCACGAAAGGATGGATGGTTCCGGCTATCCTTCTGGTTTATCCGGTGACAATATTCTTCTGGAAGCCCGCATCTTAGCGGTAGCAGATGTGGTTGAGGCTATGGCTTCTCACCGACCCTATCGGCCAGCTTTAGGTATCGATAAAGCCCTGGAAGAAATTTCTCAAAACAAAGATATCCTCTATGACCCGAAAGTGGTAGATGTTTGCTTAAGGCTCTTCAGAGAAAAAGGATTTAAATTTGAATAGATGAAAGTGATTAAAATAGATACTTGAATGTTTTAAGAAATAAGATAAAAATTAATGCTGTTTTCTATTGATTATTTCTTTTTAGTGTTATAATTATAACTACAAAGGGAGTGCGATTTGCCAAAATTACACTCCCTTTTAATATCTTTATATCGAAAGATTTAACCCACATTTCCCTTTCGGTTTTTTATTTTATTAGACTTAAATATATTTTCCACCTGTCTGCGTGCAACGCACAGGCAGAGAAGTTATAAAAAACTACAAAAAGCATTTGATCGTACTCAATTTAAGAACTACTCGGGCCTGGAGGTGATTTATGGGTCAAACCCTTATTTCATGCCATGCAAAAGAAGGGTTTGAATTATATATAGAAATATAATAAATGAGTATTTAAAATACGAATATAGTCTAATACCGATCGATAGTGAAAAGAAACCTTATATCTATTGGAAACCTTTTCAATATAAAAAAGCAATGACAGAAGATGTTTTTGGTTGGTATAATATCTTTTGCGATGTAAATATTGGCATAGTAACCGGAAATATAAGTAAATTAGCGGTCATTGATGTTGATGATCTTAATCTTTTACCGGAGTTAGAAGAATTTTTACCGGAACTAAATGGAACAACCAGGGTTAAAACGAGAAGGGGTTATCATTACTATTTCTCTCTCAATGGCGAACAGGTTAAAAGTACCAATAGCTTATTCGGCAAGCGGCTCGAATTAATAAGTAATGGAAAATATGTCGTAGCTCCCCCATCAATAATAAAAGCCCATCGATACGTTTACGAAATTCCTCTTAGCGAGATATTGCCAATCCCAAAGATATTAATCAAAGAAAATAATCCGGCTTTTCCTATAAAAGATAAAAACCATAATGCTTTTAAAATACCAAAATATCACGGTCAAAAGGTGGACTGCATACACCAGATATTAAGCAGGGATCTAGAAGTAGGAGAGAGAAATAACAGCTTATTTATTCTCTATAATTTACTACCCCGGAATAAAAATTCATCTGGATGTATAAGTTCGTTAATTAAGTCGTATTCCTTGTTATTCATAACGCCATCTATATAGGTAATAACAATCTCCACATTTTCAGATTCATTGGTTGCAAAAGCGGCTACCGGGATACAAATTGTGGCGGAAATCAATACCAAAAACAAAATTCCTATCAGTGCTAATCTTCTTTTCATAATATCTCCTTCTCTTAAATTATTAGAATAATGATTTTTACTTTCTACTTCTATTTAGTTGATCAAATCAATGTTATGATGCACTTAAAAACATGATGGTTTTCATACCATACTAAAACACCTCCCAACCCGACCCATATTTCTCTCTCTTTCTTGTCTAAGAAAATGAGCTTGATTACTATTTTTAAATACTCCCTTACTTAGAAATACTACTTTTTTAAGAAAATTTTTTAGATTATCGAGGTAGTTGTTCTGAATCATAGACCCCCTAATAACAATACACCGATAGCATACCGGAGTTCGACATCGGTCCCCGGGATGATAGAGGTTTGTTATCATTTTTAAAATACTTCCTAACTTATTTTATATATTTTTCTATAACTGGATACTAATTCGACAAAGAGTTTATAAAATACTTCTTTTTTGTGATAGGACAGGCATGTTGCCGGTCCATTTTATAAAAACAAAAAAGCCGGCAGCCTGGCTGTCATAGCACTTGATGTGCCTTAGACCCATTGCTTTGCGTCCTATCCTTTAGGATAGTTTGCCTTTATCAACTTTAAATAGATCACTGATATTAAATTTATATTAATCTTACTGCTTTAGTATATTCCCTAAAATAGAACTTTTAGACCTCACCTTAACCAATTACTTGATCATTCTCTATTAAATTAATTATTGCTATTATCTTTTAATCTTAGGTTAATCCTTCTTTATTTTTCTATTTTTAAAGTTTAGGGATTAACTTAAGTTATCTTTATTTATTATGATTGTCCCCCAAAAAGCTAAATATATTTTAAATAGTAATACCAAGTCGGATAAATCCGACCCCCTTGCCATTCCCCGATCAGGTCGAGGACAGATTGGTTTACTTTTTGGGGACACTCATTTTTATTTATTATATAATATTTATTTTAAAAAGTCTTCTTTTTTTTTAGTCCAATACATTTGCACCATTTCCGCATTGGAGTGACCCCTCAGGCTAGACACTTTAAGTCTTAGCATACCAGGGGCATTCCCGAGAGTTATTCTCTGCCAGTAGCCTCTCGTATTTCTCTGGAGGCCGATAGTCCAAAGATGAATGCAACCTTTTCTTATTATACTCATCTAAAATAAAACAGGGAATTCTTTCTATAACATCAGAAAAGGTTTCATACTGCCATAGATACACCTCCTCCTGTTTCAGGGTTTTAAAGAATGATTCAGGTTGTGGCATTATCATAAGGATTACCTTTTTCGGACATACTTATTCTGATACCATTATCTTCAAGTATTTTTATATAATCTTTACAGGTATACTTCAATCCCCTGATCTGAATGATGAATCAGGTTATCGGTATTTCTGGTGGCTATAGCCATAGAAAGTGCAGCAATGGTCAGCTTAGGAGATAAGGTTTTACTGATAGCATAACCGACTATTTTTCGTGAATAGATATCTATGATGGCTGATAAGTAGACAAAACCGTTAAGTATCCTGATATAAGTGATATCCGCACACCAGACTTGATTAATACCGGTAAGCTCTTTATCTTTAATCAAATTAGAGTATATTTTATTATGGTGTTTGCTATTAGTAGTTGCAATATATTTGCGTTTTATTCTATCTTGTATACCCATCTCTTTCATAATCCTTAATACCTTCTTATGATTTACTATTACCTTATCCCTTCTTAATTGAGCGGTTATTCTTCTATAACCATAATAGATGTTCTTGGGAAATAGTTGCTATTTTATTTTTAATTATAATTAATCTATCATCCGGACCTATTCCCATCGGTTTTAAACTACCCCAGCTGCTTTAATCAACCCGTTTTACCACTCCGGTCAATCTACTTCTACCACGACCGCCCGCCAGGAGCTTTTTTTGCTACGGAGCTTAATTGAAAGCCTCTACGTACATAACAAGACTCTATACGACTTTGCCGCCAGGCATAACTGAAAGCATAGGCAAAATCCGATAAAGCTTTGTTATGTATAGCAAAAAAAGCATTATATTTTTAACCAGCAAAAAGCTTTTTTAGCCTGGTTAAAAATATAAAGGCGGGCTAAATTAGATACTTTCTATCGTAGGGCTAAATCTCTGTTCCCGGTAATCGCATGGCTCCCCTCCCTCCCCCTCCCTGTTCCTGCTCACTGTTCTTCTACGTTTTAACATTTTTTATCTGCCTGCATGCGTACACTCCGGGCAAAGCAGATAAAAAAAACTAAAACTATTATAGGAGCTTACATACGCGACATCAAGGGCGTTTATAGAAGACTTAGCACCGCAAAAAATTACAGCAATAATAATCAAGCATGAGATTTTTTGCGGCACTGGCTTCTACAAACGCAGGGAGAAAAACTGCAAAGAGAAAAAAAAGAAGAGGAGAAGGGGGAGATAAACTAAGAGAAAATCTCATAAAAAACAAATAAAAGCCATTTTGTGAAGACCTTAAACCTAAGCGTCCCATGTCGTCATTTGGGGGATTTCTACAAATCTTTGGTAAGTTCCTGAGCCTTTTTAAGGAAATCTCCAGCCGCTTTTAAAGCGAAACTAGCCCCTTCTTCCGACCATCTGTCGTAATAATCGGCGTCCTCTCTTAGCCTTTTACCTTTTCCGAGGGCTTCTATTAAACTGCCTGGGAGCAGCCTTGTCTCTACATAAAGAGCCCGCATTGCAACAATAAGACAATAGTGACTGTGCTCTCGATAGTTCTTGGCAAACAAAAGGGCTCTGGCGGAATGGAACATAGAGTAATAGGACTGGATAGTGGCCCATTTATAATCTTTATCGTTAAAAGTTTTCTCTGCCCTTTCCAGGTCCCGTTGAGCTATCTCAAGGGTTTTTGTCATGAGGGCTTTTCCACGCGGAAATTCCCGTATTTTATTTTTCTTTAAACACTGCTCAAATTCTGGATTCATCTTTAGACTCCCATAGGGTTATACCATGTTCTATCTCTTCGCAAAATACCGATTCTTCTTTTTCCATTTTGACAAACTGGGTTGAGTTGCGAATAACCGGTTGAAGTTTTTCTCTGAGGTTGTTTTTCTTTATCTTCTCTTCAATGGCCTTTGAGCTATCGGCTAATATGAAAAGGTCTATATCACTATCGGCTATATTCTCTCCCCGGGCACAACTGCCAAACAGGACTATTTTTTTAGAGTACGCTTTTAATTTATTCACCAGGGTTTGTAAGAGCATGGTAGTCTTGAGGACTTTCAATTGCTTAATAACGGGATTATTATAATCAACCGAATAAAGATAGATCTTTGCTTTCTTTTCCCGCAGGACAAGCTTTTCTTCGGCGAGCTTACGAAGAGAGAAATTAACCCCTGCCCTACTAACCCTGGTGGCCTTTTCGATTTCATTAGCTAGAAATTGCTTGCCCGGGCTTTGGATAAGAAAGTTTAAGACTTTCTGGGCATTGGTTGATATAAGACTATTATTCATATAAAGCTCCAGCGTGTTATCTAAAATATTAGATGTACGTCTAAAATAATATACGATTATCTAAGAAATGTCAAAGGGAATTATAATAGTTTGCTAAACTGGGGGTGGAGCATACAGGAAGCGAGCTTTCTATATCAGAATAAAAATAGATAAGAGGGGGTGGTCTTCCCTTCTTATCTATTTTTTGAGCCTTCGTCTTCTCTTTAGCATTACGCGATAAAAATAATTTCAATTTTTTTCCCTAAAATTAAATTATTTTTTGAGTGTTATGCTGCCTGCCTGTGCGTGTACGCACGCAGACAGGCCCTTTTCGCTTTTCTATTTCCGGTATTGCTTTTTGTAAAAGAGGGGTGATTTTCCCTTGTTTATAAAAAGCAATACTCTTTCTCCCTGGCAATGCTCTCACCAGGTAAATTACTATTTAACCGGTTGAGTGTATTGCTCTTTCTTTTTACTTCTTACTGCCCGAAGATATTTTTTTTGAGTCAACGGGAAGATGTTTTTAATCTTCCTGTAAAGACTCACAAAAAATTTTGTTCGGGCAGATCGTTCGGCAATATAAAGATATTTCAACCAGTAACTGAAAAGGTTTTTTTTACTATGCAAGTTACTGCTTGCAGGGGTAAAAACCCCCTTTGTGTTACCTGGATAGTTACATTAAAAGGAAAGAGCAGCATTTGTCAGTAGTGGATACTTTCACTGCTGACAAATGCTGCGGTATTGTCTTTGCACTTATGAAGAAATATGAGTCTAAAAGCGGGCTTCTTTTAGTCTCATATTTCTTAATAGGTGCATCCTGTCTTTGATTTTCTTCTCTCCGGATAAAAATATCATGCTCGAATATGGGCGGTTTTGCCCTTATTCGATAAATTAGATTTTTATCCGTTCTTCCAGTGATCACAACCAAAAGAGGTTTTTCCTTTTCGGTTGTGTTCACTGGTCTTTCTTCTTTTTTAAAGTTCTCTGGTTTAAAAGTTCTCTCCCTTTAAAGTTCTCCTTCTCTTCCCCCCGCGATAGGTAAAAAATCTCAGATCATAAAAAGGTATTTTCTTTTTTTGTTCTGAGTTTTTTTTCTTATCGCGCAAACCTAAAGAATCAAAAGGATATAGTCACCGGAAAAGAAGATAAGCACAAATCAGGCAAGTTACCTCTTCACTGCTTGCCAGGTGTTTGTGATTATCTTTTTTTTACGGGAAAAGGACTAAACCACGAGCGATGGCAGATTCACGAAAAGGTTCGCAAATAGGGGCGGGGCAAGGGAGAGAGGAAAAAGCGATAGGCTTACCTTTATGCTGGTAGAGCGAAGGTGAATCGACCGCAGTTTTTCCTTCCCCCTTATGCTTCCCCCCTAATGAATCATAGCCTAACCTTGGTTTTTTTGCGGTGGCGAATAAAGCGAAGCAACAGCGGGGCCATAAAGAGCGTTATCGCCCGCATTTATGCCTGGAAGCGTCCCCGCGAGCGTAGCTTTTGAGCCAAGGAGCAAAAAATAAAAAGAAGGGGGATAAGAGGAGGGTTTTAGGGGGGATTTAAGGGGGAAGGAAAGTTACCCGCCCCGCACGTGGATGAGTTGTGAAATCAGAATAGCCGGAGTAGATTATATTATTGCTTTGATTTTTTCTCTCTCCTCATTCTTCTCTTCTCCCCGGCGATAGGTGAAAACTACATAAATAAAATGTTTCTTTTCTTTTAACTTTTTATTTATGGATGTTTTTACTTATCGCAAACCATAAGAAATCTAAAAGATATAGTCACCGAAAAGAGAGATAAAAAATTCCCGCTATTATCTTTTCATTTATTTTTTTATCTCTCTTTTGCGGGGTGAGGACTAAATCACGATAAATTAAATCTAAATTAAATGTGATATATTAGAAAACATTATTTTGGTAATAATTAACGAATGAGAGAGAGAAAAAGTAGGTCCTCAATTTTTATACAGCTCCTATTATTTCCGAAAATCCTCTTTTTGGTACCTCAAAGATATTAACCCTGGAGAGAGAGAAAAAGAGAGAAAGAGATAAAATAAATTTTAATTAAATTAAACACCATCTACCTAGTGTATTAGTCGCCCTTCCCTCGCTAAAACCCTTGTAGACTATAAAAAATACCTCTGTAATTTTACAGTGCTTTTTGTAATTTTAATCGAAAAAACCCTTTTTTTTTAAACTCTTCATTGCATTATTTACGATTCGCCAATCCATATTAGCTTCTTTTGTTATTCTGTAAACTGAAGGAATTTTGCCCTCAAAAATAGTTCCCAAAAGGCAAGCTATCCCCCGTTGAGTATTGCTTAACATCGGCAGCATTCTTATATTTTTAATTAAAATATTACTATCTTTTAATTCACCATCTTTGAACCTATATTCGCAAACCTCACATTTTATATAAGCAAGCCCGCCTCTAACACCAACACATCCATAATTATAAGAAGCTTTCCGACAGACTTTTTTTAATTCTATTTCGTTTAAAGGTTTTGATAGTGATCTATTTTTTTTAATAACTAACTTTTTTGCATATTCTTCCGTATTC
This sequence comes from Atribacteria bacterium SCGC AAA255-N14, assembly GCA_000405345.1. Next base: position 105 of record ASPC01000017.1, on the reverse strand, counting down.
TTATTCCGGAGTAGTAAATTATAGAGAATAAATAAGCTGTTATTTCTCTCTCCTACTTCTAGATCCCTGCTTAATATCTGGTGTATGCAGTCCACCTTTTGACCG
>ASPC01000016.1 GCA_000405345.1 Atribacteria bacterium SCGC AAA255-N14 | reverse complement strand
TAATATTATTATTTTCTTAGCCTGTCTTTTTTATTGTCTAAAATAATAGGCCTAATTTATCGAAGGCAGACAAGGGTAGAAAAATTCAGCAATTAATTGCAGGATAAATGTTCCCTATATCTATACTATCTAAGGAGGTAAAAAACGTAACTACCATAACTTTTGGAGTTAGCGATCTCTATAAACAAATTATTTTTTAGAAAGGGGAAAAATAAATTAAAATGAATAAGAGCTTAATTGAAGAGCTGCGGAGTGAAAATCCAGAAATATTTAGGTTATTAAGGAAAAGTGAGGATTTAGAGAAAGCTCGGCAGAGTCTTTTTAAATTTTCTAAAGACTTAGAATGGAAGTATAGAGAAGGAGAAGAAGAATTACATAAATTAGAATACGCCACCGCCTTAGAGGCCATAAAAGTATTTAATAATTTTATTTCTTCTCGAAATGAGGAGAGTGCTGGTTTTAGTACTTTAGATTATTTAAGGCAAGTCGCTAAGGAAAATCAGAAAATTATTAAAGAAATCGATGATGGTTTTTTAGAAGAATTTATTCACCTCTTTAAAGCAATGAAAGGAAAAGCAGATATTTCTTCGGGATGGTTAAGGCCATTGTTAGAACGAGATGGGGTTGAGATAATAGATTTTACCAAGATTGAAGGCAGGGAAGCGGGGATAGCTCGTTCTAATTATTTAGACAAGCTGTACGAAAAAGTTCATAATTTTATTGACCGTTATCCTTCCGGATATAATGATGAAATGATTAAGGGAAGAAAAGAAAATCGCCAGAAAATATTAGATTATTTTGGCGCAAGTTTGGATGATTGGGATGACTATTATTGGCACTTAAAACACATATTCCAAGACAAGGATGATTTAGAAAATCTTAAAAAATTAGTTCCTCTTACCAAAGATGATATTAAAGCTATTGAGATTGCCATTGAAAATAAAATACCCTTTGGTATTACCCCCTATTATCTTTCTTTGTTCGATTTTTCCCGCAGTGATAGAAAATATGACTATCAGGTAAGATCTCAGGTAATTCCTCCCATGCATTATGTAACTTTAATGAAAGAACATCGCAAAGAAAGGTCATATTACTTTGATTTTATGGGCGAGCATGATACTTCACCGGAAGCATTAATTACCAGAAGATATCCCATGATATCTATCCTAAAGCCCTACGATACTTGTCCGCAAATTTGTGTTTACTGTCAGAGGAATTGGGAAATAACCGGTCCGATGATGCCCGAAGGAATGGTAAGTAAAGGGGCATTGGATAAAGCGTTGGATGGTTTAGTAAACATACCTCCATGAGAGATGTATTGATTACTGGTGGCGACCCCTTGGCCTTGGATGATGAAAAGATAAAGTATATTATGGATAGATTGTGTCAGATGGAACATGTAATTAATATCAGGTGGGGCACCAGAACGCCGGTAACGGTTCCCATGAGAATAACCGATGAATTGGCTAAATTGATTGGAAATTATATAGAACCAGGAAAAAGAAATGTTTGTATAGTCACTCATATTGAGAGCTCATCCGAAGTTACTCCGGAATTGGCTGAGGCAGTGATGAAATTTAGAAAACAGGGTATATATGTGTATAACCAATTAGTTTATACCCTGGAAACCAGTAGAAGATTTCAGAATGTAGCAGCAAGAATAGCGATGAAAAAGGCAGGAGTAGATCCCTATTATACTTTTTACCCTAAAGGAAAAGAAGAACACAAGGATTATCTTGTTCCGGTAGCCCGCTTATGGCAAGAGAGAAAAGAAGAAGCAAGATTGATACCCGGTATTTTCCGAACCGATGAGCCGGTATTTAATGTGCCTCGTTTAGGTAAAAATCACGTAAGGGCGTGGCAAGATAGAGAATTAATTGCTCTCAATAAGGAAGGAAGGAAGGAGAATTTATCTATGGCATCCCTGGGAAAAAGGCATCGCTTTCGTTGAACCTTATGTTTATAAAGACCTTCCCATTTACAAATATCTCCAAGAACTTGCCAAAAGAGGGGAAAATATCGAAGAATATAAGTCAATTTGGCATTACTATTAAAAAATATAATAAATTAAAAGGCAAGGGAGATTAACTTATAATGAAATATGATTTTTTATTTAAAGGAGGGCGTATTGTTGACCCTGCTAATAATAGAGATTTTGTTGGTGATGTTGCGGTAAAAGGAGATAAGGTTGCTGAAGTAGCTAAAGAAATAAAGAACGATTTATCTGAGCAAGTAATAGATATTAGTGGAAAAATTATCATACCCGGAATAATAGATACTCATTGTCATGTTGCCAGACCATATGCTAAGGGAGCTGGTTATCGAATGTTAATAAATGCCGGCGTAACTACTGCATTCGATTTTGAAGGGCCAATAGAAGTGATCAAGCAGGAGATAACTAAATATGGTTGTGGGCTAAATGTGGCAGTTTTAGAAGCAATCTATCCCGAAAATGGCATAAAAAGCAATAATCCTCCGGTTGAAGAACTAAAAAAAGTTATTAATAAAAATTTAGATAGTGGAGCAATAGGAATAAAAATATTGGGAGGGCATTATCCACTTACTCCTGAAGCTACTTATAATATTTTCCAAATAACTCAACAGGAAAAAGGTTATATGGGTTTTCATGTAGGAACCACCGAAACCGGTAGTAACATACAAGGAGTTGAAGAGGCGGTTAAATTAGCTGAAGGTAAACCTTTACACATTGCCCATGTTAATGCTTATTGTCGTGGTTATGTGGAAGACCCTTTATTAGAACTAAAAATAGTTATGGATATTCTTAAAAAATCACCTAATATTATTTCTGAGAGTCATTTAGCCCTGCGTAATGGTTGTTATGGGGGGATTAATAAGGATGATATACCTATAAGTTATGTACTGCGTAATTCCTTAAAAGCTAACGGATATCAGGTAAGCAAAGAAGGTTTAGAAGAAGCTCTCCGGGTAAAATATGCTGGTGTATATGCTTTACGGGGCAGCAGAGTAAAATATATTTATGGTGAGGAAGCAATTAATTATTGGAAAGAACGCGAATATAAGGTGGGTGTTTGTTTTCCCATTAATCGTAGAAGGTCTGCTGAAGTATGTGTCACAGAAAAAGATAATGGTAATTTCGTGGTAGATGCAATTAGCAGTGACGGAGGAGCAATTCCAAGAAATTGTATTCTTTCTCACGGTTTGCCGTTAGTTCGTTTTTGCGCCTTGACTATAAGCGAGCTGGTTCAAAAGATAAGTTTAACCCCTTCACGAATGCTGGGGTTAAAGAATAAAGGTCATTTATCTATCGGAGCAGATGCTGATATTACCATTTTTGATCCGGATGATGCTAAAGTTGAGATTGTGTTGATAAAGGGGAAAGTATCCATGGTCTCTGGCATTATTTTTAATAATCCTGGTACATTAATAGTCACACAAAGAGGAGCAAATAAATTAAAAAAACAGGAAATACCTTTGGAGGTGATCAATTTAGAAGAAAGTTTATATTTTAAAGGCAAGGGAGGTGAAGATAAATAAGTTAAATATTAAAAAATATTTACTACTATTTATGTAAATTAAAAATTAGGGAGGTAATTTAATATGAAAAGCAAGATCTTTTTAGGTTTAATTCTCACCTTATATATCATAATGTTGTTTGTACCCTTATCTGCTGCTGAAGCAAAAATGGGTGGAGTTTTAAAAGTCGTCCTCGATGCTGATCCTCCGACTCTTGACCCGCATACTTCCACCACAACTTTAGTCTTTGTAGTCGGATATCATATGTTTGAAGGCTTATATTCTTTGGATGAAAGCCTAAACCCCGTTCCTATGTTGGCTGCAGATTTACCGGAAATAAGTGATGACAAGCTTGTTTATACTATTAGACTAAGACCAGGTTTAAAGTTTCACAATGGCAAGGATGTTACCGCAGAGGATGCAGTTGCTTCGGTAAAACGTTGGGGAAAGATGAGTTCATACGGTAAAAGTATTTTTAAAAATGTTGAATCTATTGAAGCCAAAGATACCTTGACCATTGAACTAAAACTTACCAAGCCTACCGGGGTTACTTTAGTTTCTTTGGCCATGCCTAACGGCGGGGCTTTTATTTACCCCAAGGATATATGTGAAAAATATCCTGATAAACAGGTGAAAGAAAATATTGGGACAGGCCCATTTAAATTTGTAGAGTGGAAACCTCACCAATATATTAAGATGGTTCGTTTTGAGGACTACCAACCCGTTGCATTTCCAGCCAATGGTTTTGGCGGCAAAAAAGTAGCCTACGTTGATGAAATTCAGTTTATCCCCATTTCAGATGAAGCGGTGCGTTTAACCAGTGTTGAGGGTGGGGAATATGATTTTGCCGATTTTGTACCTGCAGATGAATATAATCGGCTTAAAAATCATCCCGATATTCAAGCACTACCTTCTGCTCCCAGAGCCTGGTTTGCTTTTCAATTTAATAAGCGAGCCGGAATAATGAGCGAGGTGAAGATGCGCGAAGCCTTTTTGACCGCTCTGGACATGGGCCCAATTTTAACTGCCGGATATGGAGATGAAGCATTTTGGAGATTAGATCCCAGTATTATGTTAAAAGAACAAGTCTGGTGGTCTGATGTGGGTAAAGAGAAATATAATCAGGGGGATATTGAAAAAGCTAAAAAACTTTTAGAAGAAGCTGGATACAAAGGAGAAGAGATTGTTTGGATGTCAGGTCAGCTGGAATATAATTTGTCTTTGGCGGCTAAAAAGCAGTTAGAAAAAGCTGGCTTTAATATTGATTTGCAAGCTATGGAATGGGCGACTGTAGCGGATAGACGAAAAAATCCGGAACTATGGAATCTATTTAGTACAGGTATGACTACCAAACCTGACCCCACTATGTTTACTCCTCTAAATCCAGCTTATGCTGGCTGGTGGGAAAGTCCAAAACTCATCGAATTAATGGACAAATTGGCAACTGAAACAGATTTTGACCAACGATATAAATTGATGGAAGAAGTTCAAAAACTTTTCTATGAAGAAATTCCCACTATTAAAGTAGGAGATTATGCAAATTTCAGAATAGCGGCTAAAAATGTCAAAGGTTTTAAAAATATGAATGAAATATTCTTCTGGAATGTATGGAAAGAGTAACAAGAAAATAGTTAACAATTTAGAAGTCGGATATAAGATAGTTGTATCCGACTTCTAAATTTGAATTAAAGTTGAAAGGTTTTTAGAAACGAGGAATACAATTGACTAATTATATATTAAAAAGAATTTTTGCTTTAATCCCCATTATGTTTATTGTGGGAATTTTTGTTTTTTTTATCATACATTTGATTCCTGGTAATCCGGCCGCCATGATGTTAGGTCCTGAGGCAACTCAGGAAGAAATTGATGCTTTTTCCAAGACAATGGGTTTAGATAAACCAGTTCCTATTCAATTTGCAGAATGGATTTCTAATGTGGTGAAAGGGGATTTTGGTATGTCTCTTTTTTTTCAGGGGCAGAAAGTTACCAAAGTAGTTTTCGAACACTTTAAAGTAACCCTAACTTTAACTATTTTTGGAGTTATTTTGGCCATTCTTTTTGGAATAATAACCGGAGTAATTGCCGCTATTAACCATAACCATCTTTTAGATAGAGTAATAATGGTGATAACTTCAGTTGGAGTCTCTATTCCCAATTTTTGGTTGGGGTTAATGCTGGTCTTATTTTTCTCCATTAGATTTTCCCTATTGCCCCCGGCTGGGTTTAAACCTTTAAGTGAGGGATTAGGTGCAAGTTTGAGATATTTCATTCTACCCGCTATTACCTTGGCTTTTGGACAAACCTCTCTGATTGCCAGAATGACCAGGTCTAATATGTTAGAAGTTTTAAGGAGTGATTATGTCAGAACAGCGAGGTCTAAAGGTTTATCAGAGTTAATGGTAAATTATAAACACGCTTTAAAGAATGTTTTGATTCCGGTTGTCACCATTATCGGGCTCTCTTTTGCTAATTTGATGGGCGGAGCAGTAGTCACCGAGCAAATTTTTAATATTCCCGGAGTCGGCCGCCTATTAATAAAATCTGTTTTTACCAGAGATTATCCGGTGATTGAGGGTATAGTTCTATATATTGCAGTTATGTGGGTTATTATCAATTTAGTGACCGATGTTTTATATGTAATAATTGATCCCCGAATTGAGTATTAAGAGGTGCTAAATAAATGGTAGATTTAATTTCATTAGAAAATGATGCAAAGGCTATACATAAAGAAGGTGAAGAAAAATTTTTTTTACGATATAAAATTTTCTACCGAAATGGAGCGGTTTTGTTTGGAGTAATTGTTATTTGTGTGTTAGTTATTATCGCCATTATTGCTTCCGTAATAGCGCCTTATGATCCGGGAGATATGGATCCCGGTATTAGATTGCAAAACCCAGATAAGGAACATATATTTGGAACAGACCGTTTTGGCAGGGATCTTTTCAGTAGAGTTGTTTTTGGCTCACGAATATCTTTAGTAGTAGGAATAAGCGTTCTTTTTTTCACTACTTTATTTGGTTCGATTCTTGGTCTATTGGCTGGTTTTTCTCGTAAGGTCGATGAAATATTAATGCGTATTTTAGATGCCTTTATGGCTTTTCCCTCTATTATCTTAATGGTTACCATGATGGCAGTCTTAGGTTCTAAGCTGAGTAATGTTATTATAGCTCTTATTATAGTGTATACCCCTCGTATGGCCCGGGTGGTAAGAAGTGCGGTTTTGGTGCAGATGGAACTGGAGTATGTGGAAGCAGCCCGTGCATTAGGAGCTGGTAATTTAAGGATTGCCGTTTTACATGTTTTTCCTAATTGTGTAGCCCCTATTATTATTCAGGGTACTATGATTTTTGCCTATTCTATACTATCTGAAGCAAGTCTTAGTTTTTTGGGTGTAGGTATACCGCCGGAAATTCCCAGCTGGGGAAATATTCTTAGCGGGGGAAAAGTTTTCCTCCGTAGAGCTCCCTGGATAAGTTTTTTCCCGGGCTTGACTATATCTATCTGCGTTTTAGGGATAAATATGTTAGGAGATGGCTTGAGAGATGTTTTAGACCCAAGATTGAAAAAGTAGAATATTAAAAGAGATAAGGACTATAGAGCAAAAACTAATGAACTAATGGGGTCAAATCTTTATTATTGACAACTGACCCCATTTTATATAACAAGGATTTATGGCACGAGAATTAAGAATTAAATATAAAAATGCATTATATCATATTACCTCTCGAGGGAATGAAAGAAAAAAATAGAAACACCCCTGGCAAACCTTTATGCTGGTCTAAAGGGTCGCGAAATCGGAGGACTTATAGGATTAGATTACAGCACTGTAAGTGTAGGGAGAAAAAGGCTAAGAGCAAAAATGCGTAATGATAATAGTGTACAGAATTTAGTTAGAAGGATCGAAGATAGTTTGTCAATAATAAAGATTTGACCCCCTTTAATTGACCCCCTTTAGTTAGCTTCATTTTGTGCCTCCCTTTTTCACATAGAAGATAAATCAGCTTTAGTTAGAGGTTTTGTAATTGATAAAGGAATAGAATTTAAAGAAGTAAAAGATAAGTTTGCAGAATAGCAAAAAATGAAATAAAATATGGTTGATGAAAATAAAGTAGCCGATTAAATTAAAGGAGAGGATACAATGAGTATAATGATAAAAACTAAGATAGTATGTACTATTGGGCCAGCGAGTAATTCTTATGAAAAAATAGAGAAACTGATTCAGGAGGGTATGGATGTTGCCCGTTTGAATTTTTCTCACGGAAGCCATGAAGAACACCATCAGGTTATCGAAAATATCCGCCGGGCTTCTTTGAAGACAAATGAATCTGTGGCCATCCTTCAAGATTTGGGAGGGCCAAAGATAAGAATCGGAAAAATTGAAAAAGAGCCCATTCTTTTAAAAGAAGGTTCATCTTTTATTCTTACTAACCGCGAGGTTCCCGGGGACGAACAGGGAGTGTCTGTTACCTTTCCTTCTTTGCCTCAGAAGGTGAAGAAAGGTGACTGTATCTTTTTAGCTGATGGAACTTTAGAGCTTAAAGTGAAAGAGGTTACTTCTACAGACATTATCTGCCTAGTAGTGAGGGGTGGGAAATTGAGCTCTCATAAGGGGGTGAACATTCCAAACATATCTATGGATATCCCATCTTTAACTGAAAAAGATTATCAGGATATTCTTTTTGGAATAGAAAATAAAGTTGATTTTATCGGTCTTTCTTTTACCAGAAACGCTGAGGATGTCTTAAGGGCAAGAAAAATATTAAAGGAAAATGGGGCAGAAGATATCTCCTTGATTGCCAAGATTGAAAAGAAAGAGGCGGTAGATAATCTGAAAGAAATAATTGAAGTTTCTGATGGGATAATGGTAGCCCGGGGTGATCTGGGAGTAGAAATACCTTTGGAAAATATGCCTTTGGTTCAGAAGGATATTATAAAAAGATGTAATTTTGTGGGGAAGCCGGTAATTACCGCAACCCAGATGTTAATGTCGATGGTGAGCAGTCCCCGCCCTACACGTGCAGAGGTTACCGATGTAGCCAATGCCATTCTGGATGGGACTGATGCTATTATGTTGTCTGAGGAGACTGCAATAGGCAATTATCCCGTAGAGGCAGTGGAAACAATGAATAGGATAGCCCTAAGAGTTGAAAAGGCTATAAATTATAAAAAAATATTGAGCGAGAGGTCGCTTTCGGTTAAACCCACCAATCCGGATGCGATAAGTCATGCCACCTGTCAGGTAGCCATGGATTTAAAAGCAAAGGCCATCGTCTCCTTTACTCTTTCCGGGAGTACGGCTCGTATGGTATCCCGATATCGTCCCTCTGTTCCTATTATCGCAGCCAGTACCCACGATTCCACAGTTAGAAAACTTGCTCTTAGTTGGGGAGTTTATCCTTTTAAATCTGATGAATTGGAAAATACCGATGATATGATTGAAAAATCAAAGAAGATTGCTTTAAAAACCGGGTTAGCCAACCCAGGAGATAAGATTGTAATTACTGCGGGAATTCCTTTTAAAGTCCCTGGCACCACTAATTTACTAAAAGTAGAAACATTATAATTGATACCGGGGAAGGTTCTCTGTATCAATCAAAACTGTAGGACAGGCAGAAATAATTGTTTTCTTTAAAACCGCTGCTCTGGGTGGCGGTAATTTAAAAAATTTAATCTAATAGGAGGAAATAGTAGTGAAAGATAAAATTAAAATTGGGATTATTATCTGTGACCGTTACCATACCTGTGCCGGAGGTAAATGCCTTAGAGCTCTCCGTAATAGGGAAGGTGCATTTAGTATTTATAGCAAGGATGATGAACTGGAATTAGTTGGATATACTACTTGTGACGGCTGCCCTGGTGGAAACATTGAATATGCTCCCGAGGAAATGATTAAAAACGGAGCTCAAGTGATTCACCTGGCTACCGGGTTAGTTGTCGGATATCCTCCCTGTCCCCGTATAACCTATTTTTGTGACTTTATCAAGGCAAGATACGGAATAAAAGTAGTGCTTGGGACACATCCGATTCCTCAGAAATATTATGATATGCATAAGATGTTGGGGACATGGGATTCACCAAAATGGGAAGAAATTATTCAACCGACATTGGCGGATGAAAAAATTCGTTTATCTTATAATTGATAGGCGATAGGTAAATATTAAAAAATTTGTAGAGCAAAGATAAAATATTTTAACGACGACACCTTTGATATTGAAGTAAAAATGCGAATAATAAAATTGTAGCTATCGCAAGATAAAGATAGAAAGGAGTTAAAGGAAAATGGAAAAGACGGCGTACATTATTTTGATTATAGTTACTATAGCCTGGGTTATCGCCTGGATAGTCGGTATGTTTGAAAACCTTTGGTTGGGTATAATCGGCCTGGTAACTATAGTTGGTTTGGGTCTCTTATTTATTAAAGCTTTAACCGATAGATTGGCGAGCAAAGAAGATGATAAATATTCAAGAGATGTCAAGAAATAAGGAGGTAATAAAATGTTATTAACTACTCAGGATAATTTTTCCAATTATGAGATTGTGGAAACTTTAGGAATCGTGCGAGGCAATAGTGTTCGGGCACGACATGTCGGGAAAGATATATTAGCCAGTTTCCGTAATATAGTAGGGGGAGAGATCGAAGAATATACCAAATTATTGGCAGAATCCCGTGAGCAGTCTATCGACCGGATGATTTTTGCAGCAAAAATGATGGGCGCAGATGGGATAGCATGTATTCGTTTTACTACTTCATCTATTATGCAAGCGGCAGCAGAGATGTTTGTATACGGCACAGCGCTTAAACTAAAGAAAAAGAAATAGGGGGATGTGATATCACTACATCCTCCATACTAATTTTTTTAAATGTTTATCTTGTTTTCCAGCAAGTAGGCAGTTGCCGTAAAGAATATAATTGTAAGAATTATATTCAAAAATACAGCAGTATAACCCCCGGAGAGTAAAGTAGTATTTGCTCTACTTCCAATTTCTAATGAAAAATATTGTATTTGATTCAAAAATGGACCATAATATACCTTTTCAATGAAATAAAGCAGAAAGAAAAAGATACCTGTTGATAATAAACCCGAATACTTTTTATTTACCAATAGAGTTTTAGTCAAAGTAAGGCTAAAGTGTATCATTAAAACAAAATTAAAAAATGCAGTTAACATAAATAAAACGGTCGGGAAAAAGTAAAAATTGATTTGATTCTCTATTTGGACAATTTCCTGATAAGGTAATTTCGAAAAGAATATTGACCCAAATCCAATGGTAATAATTGCCCAGAGAGTTAATTGCAATAATAGTAATACTAATTTAGAAGCCAGGATAGTTCTTCCTTTTTTAGGTATGGTAAAAGTTAGGTACCCACATTCTTCAAACAGGTCTTCTTTCAGCATATTAATTCCTTCAACAATAATAATTATGAAGATAATCAAACTGCTCAAGGCAAATTTTCCTATAGATTCTCCTATAAATTCATATCGATAGGCAGGAGAAGAAACCCGGTTCAAAAGTATAGCTCCTATTATAATCAAAGCCGCATATCTCAGCACTAACCATATCCAGCGGCGATAGATTTCATATTTAAGTAAAGTCATCATGATTAAAAAACCTCCTGAAACAATTTATCAATGGACATCCCTCTTTTATTTCTCAAATCTTCTGCGTTTCCGGATAAAATTATTCTACCTTCGGATAAGAAAAATACATAATCCAATAATTTTTCAATATAGTAAATTAGATGTGAGCAGATAAGTATTGACGCTTTTTCACTATAAGAATCGAGAATAGAGGTGATTATCTTTTCCCGAGAAATTGGGTCTATACCATTTAGAGGTTCATCCAGCAAATATACTTTAGATTTTCTGGATAAGGCCAGGGTTAATTTTAACCTTCCCATCATCCCCTTGGAAAGAGTGGTCACTTTTTCCTCTTCTCCCAATTCCATAAATTTTAAACTTTCTCTGGCTTTTTCGGCATTAAAATCAGCGTATAGATCCTTAAAAAAATTCACAGCATCCTTTATCTTCATCCATTTGTAAAGGTAGTTGATTTCCGGCAGATAAGAGACAATAGATTTTGTATATGTTCCGGGCTTTTCATTATCTATGGTTATTTCTCCCTGGCTTGGCTTAAGTAACCCTGCTGCAATCTTTAAAAAAGTACTTTTTCCACCACCATTTGGTCCTAATATTCCATAAATTTTCCCTTTTTCTATATTTATATCAACTTTATCGAGAGCTTTTTTTTGATAAAAATATTTGCTAAGTTGAGTGGCTTTTAGTATCTGTTCCATATTTTCTCCTCCTTTTATAAGTACTCCTTGAGAGTATTAATCATTTCCTTATTGGAAAAACCTAATTTATTCATACCTTCTACAAAATCAAGAATTATTTTTTTGGAGATTTCTTCCTTTAGCAAACTTATAGTTTTTTCTTCTTCAGTCACGTAAGTTCCCATGCCTCTTTTGGTAAAGGTAATTTTTTCTCTATCTAACTCTTGATACACTCTTTGTATAGTATTTGGGTTGACTTTTAATATTCCTGCCAATTCCCTTACCGAAGGCATTTTTTGTCCCGATTTTAATTTACCCACAACAATGTCCTGCTTAATACTATCGATTATTTGTAGATAGATTGGAATACTGTTGTTAAACTCCATCATTAAATTTTTCCTTTTAATAATATACTCGAGCAATTAATTCAAATATATTTTTTATTTATAATTAATCTCTAACCAGGAATAAGAATAATCTTCTTCAATTCCTGCCCAGAATAAAATATTTTCAAGGCTATTTAAACCTTCCAATACAGCATCTAAAGATTCTTTTCTCTTTGCTCCTTCAGTCTCTTCTGTTCCTTCCGGTATCTCTGGTACTGCCATTTGCATAAACCTCCCTGCAATTTCACTAACAGAGTTCATATCTATATACAATAGAGAAAAAACCTTGGGGAAAGAAAGCATATATTTTATCGCTTCCAGCTTATCTAAAGTGGCCATATCTCCTTTTTGAGCATCTATAATGTTCGCTATACCGCTGGACAAAACAAATCTATCCCCTACAATTCCATATCCCAGGGGGAACATTGGGTTGGGCAGACTTTTGTAATTTATTCCCTCATATTGATTGTCTATTAATGTCCCACCCATCATAGGAGCAAAGTTTTCTAATACGGGATAAAGGTTCTGAATAAGTTTTTCTTCTGAAGAATATCCGGCTACTAACCCCGCTTTGGGGAACATTGCGGAAGTATCAAAAAGCCCTAAACTAAATTCTTTTGCCGGCCAGGAATAAATAGTTTTTTCGATGTCAATCCCACTTTTTTCCTGAACTTGTTTGATATTTTTTTCTAAATTAAGTTGAAGATCCTCACTGATATAACCTTCCTTTATCTCTTCCCAGGTAAAAGGTAATACACCGCCAAGATAGAAGAATGTATTTTTGGGAAACATAGAGAGTGATTGTAAATTAGTTATATCTACTTCTTTAAATATATCTATATATTTTTCCGTTATTTGAGCAATCGTATAGATTTTAAACTGCTTTTCCTGGTAGCCTCCCACGCCACTTACAGTACCCATACCCTCTAAAGAATCCCGGGAATCCCGTAAATTTTTAGCTAACTCTTCTTCTTCAACCACTTCGACTAATTCGTCTAACAGGTAGTAGAGCTCTTGACCAAATAAACAGAAAAAGAAACTTGAAGGCTCTACTTTCTCTTCGGTTTTTATTTTCTGTTCTATGTATTCTGAATTTTCAAGAAGGGAATTACGCTCTCCCTGAAATACTTCTATAGCTTTTTTAACCGGTGACAAATTCCCTCCAATCACCAAGGTATCCCCTAAAAAGGCGTAAGAAATAGACCTTATGGGTTCTAAGTCTGCATCTTCAGGGAGCATGATACTTACTATGTCAATACCTTTATAGGTCGATATCTCTTCTTCTAAATCATTTTTTGCCTCAATAGCTCCCACAAATTTAGTAAAAGCACGACTATCAGAAGGAGATAGAGCAAGTAATACTTCAGGGGCTCCTCCTACAGAAACACCCAAACAAGAGAGAATTGCGCCACCGGAAAAGATGTTCTCTAAAAATAACGGGTCCAAGACATCAAATCCCAATTCTTCTTTTATCTCTTCTCTGGTCATTCTGTAATTCTGTAATTCGCTGCCTTCTTTCCCTTTAAGTGAAAAACCTGCTAAATCTAATTCAGACAGACTTTCAATTAATTCTGCATCTTTTAACTCCAAAACCCCAATAATATTTTCTGGAATTACCTCTAATAAAGGATTGCCATAGGCAAAATTAAATAAAAAAGCAAACAATAAAAATACGGTTACAATGAGACCAATAACTTTAAATTTATTACTCATGACTATTTCTCCTTTTTGGTTTATTTTAAATTAAAGTGTAAACCCTACTCGAAACGAGCACACTTTAAATGTATTAGTGTACTATACATATAATACACCTAAATATTTTTTTGTCAAGGCTATTTTTGAAAAAATATTTATTTTTATAAAAAGAGGATTTTTAAATATTTTGTAGAATTATAAATTAATTAAGATATAATTATTATTAGGTAAGGGGGATAAAAAATGAAAATATTATCTGGAAATGATGAACGGCGATTATATGGTGATCTTGCCTGGACATGGCCGATAATTAGCCCCGTAGAGGATTACATAGAAGAAACAGAGTTTTTTAGTAAGTTAATTAGAGAACATTCAACAATTGAGGTAAAAACATTACTTCATCTCGGTTGTGGCGGGGGTCACAATGATTATACTTTCAAAAAACATTTTAAGGTAACATCTGTTGATATTAGTGAAGATATGCTAAGTCTTGCCAAAAAGCTCAACCCAGAGGTGGACTATAAGTATGGTGATATGCGAACTATACGGCTGGAAGAAAGATTCGATGCAATCACGATTCTTGATTCTATCGGTTATATAAAGACTATAGAGAATTTCCAAAAAACATTTATTACTGCATACGAACATTTAAAACCTGGCGGTATCTTCTTAACTTTGGTGGAACAAATTGCAGGACAATTTAAGCAAAACAATACAACGTTCTCAACTCATTCTCAAGGTGATGTGGAGATTACATTTATCGAGAACTACTATGACCCCGACCCTGCCGATACCAACTATGAAGCCATATTTATCTATTTGATTCGCGTAGGAGGCAAACTCGAAGTTTATACAGACCGGCATCTTTGTGGTATTTTCAAACTGGAAACCTGGCTCGCACTTTTAAAGGCAACAGGATTCGATGTAAAGCAGGTGAAATTTACACACTCTACCTTTACAGAAGGAGAATCTTATCCTATGTTGATTTGCATTAAGCCTTATAAATAAAGCTTTTTATGCGAAATAAAGTAGAATTATCATGTGATATACTTGTGACAAAGTACCGTTATCCCCTGTCATGATAAATAATGAAGGATAAATTTCGCTGATTTTGATAAGAGGATTATATAATTGAAGAATAAAAGTAATATCTCAAAAACAGATAAAAGAAGAGTAGAAGTAGTTTTTTATAATCCAAATTGGAAAGAAATGTACAAAGAAGAATCAGGGAAGGTTAAAAATATTTTAAGTGATATTATAATTGACATTCATCATATAGGAAGCACCGCTATACCCGGAATTAAAGCAAAACCTGTCATTGATATACTTGTTGAAGTAAAAGATATTGAAGGAGTGGATCAGTATAATCATAAAATGAAAGAATTAGGATATGAAGTGATGGGTGAATATGGGATTCCAAAAAGAAGATTTTTTAGAAAGGGAGGAGACAAGAGAACCCATCATATTCATATATTTCAAGTGGGTAATGAAGAAATTGAAAGACATATCAAGTTTAAAGAATATTTGATTGCTCACCCGGATAAAGCCCGGGAATATTCAAGATTAAAAGAAGAATTAGCAAATAAATATACTTACGATGTTGAAAATTATACCAACCACAAGAGTGATTTTATCAAAGAAATTGACAGGAAAGCAAAATTATAGAAAAAATAATCGATAATTTTTCTGTATTAAAAACCTGCCAGAGGACCGTCCCCTGTCAGGTTTCAAAAAAATGTATTAAAAAAAGAGGATTTTCTGAACCCCATGTAGAACTTAATATATATAATTATAATCAGCTTAACATATTAACATTCCAGCCAGGGCAGTTCTCTGCTAAATATCATTTAAAATATTATTTGAAGCTTCCTGCACTAAGAGTAATAATTAAAATTAGAGATTAAATATTAAAGCTCGACTACCAATATAACTCAAAAAAATAGATTTTAAGGAGAATAAAAGAATGAAAAAAGAATGTAGAATGATATTTTTAATAATGGGTGTACTCATTATCTTTCTTGGTCTTACTTTTTCGGCTATAGCTGTAGAATTTAGCGCTGATTTGAAGATTAAACAGCCGGATAAGGAATATGAATTTAAATATTATGCTCAGGGCAATCTCTATCGCCTGGAGAAATTGACCGGCGAGGACCTTATTTTGCTTATTGCTAACCGCAAACTGGATATTACCTGGATGTTAAATCCGGAAGATAAAATTTACTTAGAGCTGAAAGGTATAGATGCTGCATTTTTTAACCCGATACGTGGTTGGGAAGCAGCAAAAGAGGGCACCAGGGAAGAGCAGATAGGCACTGAAACTATTCAGGGCTATTTATGTGAAAAATATACCTATACCCCTCCGGGGGGAACAGAACCGGGGATGGAAGGGTGGTACTCATCGGAATTAGAAACTTTTGTGCGAATGATAGCTCATTACGGGGGAGGATATGAGGACGGAATTTTTGAGATAATTAACATTAAAGAAGCACCTCAGGACGATTCCCTCTTTAAAGTTCCGGAAGATTATCAGAAAGAAAAATCTCCTGCAGAAAAGGCTCAGGAAAAAGAAGCTGCCCGGCCGGTACTTAGCGGGATTGCAGAGAGTATAGCCCCAGTAGGAAGACGCCTTAAAACAGGAGCTGTCTTGAAGGTGAAAGTGGACCCGGATAAATCTGTACGGGTAGTCATTGAAAACCAGGTAAAAGAAAAATCAACATTTAAAATTACTCCTTTCCAAGAAGGTCTGCCAATAGAGGATGAAATCGTTCATTCTGGTTTAACAAGGCAAAGGGAAAAGAAAGAGGATTTTTTTGGGATGCAGCTGAAATTGGATGAGATTTTAATAGAAGTAGAAGAAGGTCTGGTAACTGCCCTGGTTACCAAAGAATATTCTTCCTTTGATGAAGTAGAGCGGAAAGAATATTTTTTAATGGAAGAAAGTGGGCAGGGATTATTTACCAGAGAAAATCGTAAATTTGTGCTTACCTTAACCGGAGACAGCCAGGGGGCAGAAAGCTCCCCAGTGAAAGTTAAATTTTATAAAGGAGAATATGAGGATCTTTTAAATGAAGAGGATTTGAATTTACCTAATGGGCAAATAAAGAGATGGGAGTTTAATCCCGGAGAAATCCAAACCTTTGAAGTTTCAGTAGGAGAATTAGGAGGCGTGAAGCTATTATCAGAACAGTATCCGGCGGATAATAAAGAGACTGTCAAAGAATTAAGTGATGATGAGAAAGAAACATTAGTAAGGGATTTGATAACTCAGATGAAATTGGATGAAGTAAAAGCCTTCCTTGATTCCGGAGTAGATGTGAATATGATCATTTCCTCTTCTGATTCTCTATTGATGACAGCTTGCAGCTATAGTAATAGCGATATGGTAAAATTATTATTAACTTATAATCCAAATATAAATTACCAGGATGAATACGGTAATAATGCTCTAAATCTTGCTATTGATAACATGGAGCATTATAAAGAAATGATTCCACTCTTACTGGAAGCCGGGGCAGACCCTAATTCTAAAGCAGGTGCGGGTAGGACCGCACAGAAAAATTCCACTGTCTTAAGTAAAATGACCAGTCTGACTTTAAACAATAAAAGTGAAGAAGAAGAATATCAGATTGTAGAAATGTTTCTCTCGTACGGCGCAGATCCCAATATTGCGCACAAGACAGCAGGAAGTATTCCTTTAATGGCGGCCGCCTATAAAGGAGATGTGCGGTTAGTGAAATTATTTTTAGAGTATGGAGTTGATCCTAATCTAAAAGACAAACAGGGCAGGACTGCCCTGGATATGGCAATAAAGAAACAGCAACAGGGAGTCATTGATTTATTACAGTAAAGCAAAAATCTGTCAGCGAAATCTA
This sequence comes from Atribacteria bacterium SCGC AAA255-N14, assembly GCA_000405345.1. The sequence continues at coordinate 10,840 of ASPC01000016.1, read as the reverse complement.
TTAGAAGATAATCATTTAGAAGTTGATAATCAAACGAGCGGATTTTTAAATAAAAAGAGGTGAAAATTTATGAAAAAGATACTCTCTTTGATTTTAATTTTTATAGTGTTAGCTTTCTATTTAGCCCCGGTTTCTTTAGCTGATGGTGGCTTCTTTTTTCCTTTATATAGAGATATGTATGAGCCAAATCAATTAGCCATGATTGTATTTGATGATATGGTGGAGAAGATAATTTTTCAGATAGATTATGAGGGTGATGCAGAGGATTTCGCCTGGGTTGTTCCGGTACCCGGTTATCCTGAATTGTTCTCTGTTGAAGATGATATATTTTATGAATTACATAAATTAACCCAACCTCCACCTCCTTCGAGTTTTGGTTGTGGATGGGGAGCAAGCAGCCTTTTCCCTGGTTCGGAAGATGAGGGAGTACATATTTGGGAAGAGAACCAGGTAGGGATTTATCATACCGCCACTTTGTCTGCCACTGACCCGAATAGTTTAGTGGTATGGTTAAATGATAATGGTTATGCCTTCCCTGCAGAAGGTCAAGAGATACTGGATTATTATGTACAAAGAAGTTGGTTTTTTGTAGCTATGAAAATTCAACACGAAGAAACAATGAAGATTTCTGAGAATTATACCGGTGCTATTCAACCCATAGGGATAATGTTCTTTTCCGATGAAATGATTTATCCTTTAAAAATTAGCACTTTAAGTGCGCCATCCTGGGGGACGGAAGTATTAATCTATGCTTTTTCCGATGAAAGAGTCACTTTCCCCGAAGCCACAGAAGAATATAATTCTATAATAACGCCTGACCAGTTGAAAGAATATCCCATTTTGCAGGGTCTAATAGATGAAACCTTTATTTTAACCAAACTGAGAAACAATTTTAGTGCTGAAGAAATGGACGAGGATTTAATATTGATTCCAGTTCCTAAATATATAGCTTTAGGAAATATCATAAATTTTAATTCTCCGGTAGGACAGTTTATTTTGATTGCAGGAATTTTTATCTTCTTATTAAAGACAAAGAAGAGGAATATTTAATCAAAACTCATTCTTAGAAATGTCATTTTGGCTTTTCCTATGTCATTCCCATTTTCCTATATGTCATTCCCGCGAAACCTGTCTCCGACCTGATTGGCGAGTGGGAATCTATTAATTCATCTTCTTCCCCAATCATAACCAAAATTAATAATTTTTATAATAAAAGAGGATTTTTGAATATTTTGTAGAATATAATCTATAAGTTAAACATTTAGCCTTTAAGATTTTAAGAAGCTTGAATTAAAGAAAAGGAGGTAAATTAAATGAACAAAGTTTTAAGTTTTGGTATGGTAGGCGGTGGAAGTGGCTCTTTAATCGGCGAAGTTCATCGTAAAGCCGCTTCCTTTGACCGTAAAGCAAAATTAGTTGCCGGATGTTTTTCCAGAAGTTATGACAATACTTTATCTACGGGGAAAAAACTGGGCTTGAATTCCGGGCGACTTTATAAAAATTATAGGGAAATGGCCGAGAAAGAGGGGGCAAAAGAGGATAAAATTGATTTTGTTATCATTGTAACCCCCAATAATTCACATTTTGAGATAGCCAGAGCTTTTTTAGAAAAAGGTATTCATGTTGTTTGCGATAAGCCTTTGACCTTGAAAGTCGAAGAGGCTGAAGAATTAACAAATTTAGCCAGAAAAAGAGATTTACTTTGTTGCGTGACTTATACCAATTCCGGTTATCCCATGGTAAAACATGCTCGGGAATTGATTAGCAGGGGTGAGATTGGGAAGATTCGGATGGTAATGGGAGAATATCTCCAGGAATGGCTGGCTATGCCTGTAGAGAAAGAGGGAGGAAACAAGCAGGCATCCTGGCGCACTGACCCTAAATATTCCGGAAAGTCTAATTGTGTAGCGGATATTGGAAGCCATATAGAAAATACCGTCTCTTATATAACCGGATTGGAAATCGATTCTCTTTGCGCCAATTTGGATATTTTTGTTGAGGGAAGAGCACTCGATGACAATGCAGAGGTTTTAATTAAATATATCAGTGGGGCTCGGGGAATTTACTGGTGTTCACAGGTGGCTATCGGGTATAGTAATGGTTTAATAATCCGTGTTTTGGGAGAAAAAGGATCTGTAGAATGGGAGCAAGAAAAACCTGATTATTTGAAAGTTGCTTTTTATGGTCGGCCAGTTCAGATTTTATCTCGGGGAAGGGATAATTTATATCCTCTGGCTTTGAGAGTCTCTCGACTCCCCGGAGGGCATCCCCAGGGTGTATATGAGGCTTTTGCCAATATCTATTCTAATTTTTCCGATGCCTTGCTGGCCAAAAAGGCAGGAAAATCTTACCAGAATCAGAAGGAAGTTGATTTTCCTACCTTTGAAGATGGAGCAAGAGGTGTCAAATTCATTAATCTATGTGTGGAAAGCTCGCAAAGGGGAGCTTGTTGGGTATCAGCACAAGATGATTTAACCGGTAAAACAGGGACCTTGTTCTTTGATGCAAAATAATTTATTTAAAAATTAACTTTTTAGTAAACAAATAATTTGCTTTGATAGTTTTAATGGATTAAAATAATAAAAACTTATTTTAAATTATTCGAAAGAACAGGAGGTAAACAGAGTGAATAAAGCAAAAGTTTATTTTACGGATTTAAGGGCAAAACCAGGAAAGAACTTGCTGGATAAATTAAAAAGATTGGTTTTAGAAGCCGGGATTAAAGAGATTGATTTTAAGGATAAGTTCACAGCCCTAAAAATTCATTTTGGGGAACCGGGAAATCTTTCCTATATTCGACCTAATTATGCGGCTTGTATCGTAAAATTGATTAAAGATTTCGAGGGAAGGCCTTTTTTAACTGATGCCAATACTCTTTATTATGGGAAGAGAGCCAATGCCGTAGACCATTTAAATACGGCTATGGAAAATGGATTTAATCGGATTGCCGTAGGATGTGATGTTATTATCGCCGATGGCTTGAAGGGAACTGAATATCGGGAGATTCCCATTAACCAAAAACATTGTAAAGCACCCAGGATAGCTGCAGCCATTGCCGATGCCGATATTATTATTTCTCTGACTCATTTTAAAGGTCATGAAATGACCGGTTTCGGAGGTGCCTTAAAAAATTTAGGGATGGGCAGTGGTTCCCGGGCTGGCAAGATGGAGATGCATTCTAACTCCAAACCCAAGATCGTTCTTAAAAATTGTATCGGTTGCGGCCAGTGTATTAAAAACTGTTCCCAGGTAGCTATTCATTTTAATGAAAATAAGAAAGCGGAAATTGATTATCAGAAATGTATCGGCTGCGGCCAGTGTGTAGCGGTATGTCAATACAGTGCAGCTGTAACTGGCTCTGATGATTCAGAAGGAAATGTCCAGGAAAAAATTGCAGAATATACCTATGCAGTATTAAAAAACAAGCCTCACTTTCACATCAGTTTTATTATGAATGTTTCTCCTTACTGTGATTGCTGGGGTTATAATGATATGGCAATAGTGCCGGATATCGGAATGGCCGCTTCCTTTGACCCCGTAGCCCTGGACAGAGCATGTGTTGATTTAGTAAATAAAGCTCCTATGGTTAAAGGCAGTATCCTGGAAGAGAAACATTTTCATTCAGGAGAAGATAAATTCACCCATGTTCATATTGATACCGATTGGAAAATAGGCCTGAATTATGCGGAAAAGATAGGTCTGGGTACACAGAATTATAATTTAATTATAGTTAAATAAAATAAAATAAGATGGAAAAATATACGGTTCTTTAATAGTTTAAAAACCTGCCAGAGAACCGTCCCCTGGTAGCAAATATGGATAAACAAGAGATAATTAAAAAAACTGAAACTTTTGTAAAGGAAACCTTAGGGAAAGATAGTACCGGGCATGACTGGTGGCATATTTATCGGGTAAGGAATTTGGCTAAACGGATTGCCTTGCATGAAGGTGCGGATATCTTTATCGTGGAACTGGCCGCTCTTTTACATGATATCGGTGATTACAAGTTTTTTCAGGGAGATGAAGAAGCCGGGGCAGTGAAGGTAAGGGAGTGGCTTTCTTCTTTAGAGATTTCGCCTTCGCTTATCGATAAGATTGTGGAAATTACTTCTCAGATTTCTTTTATGCATACTTTACCCGATAAGGGTAAGAGGAAAGGTAAAAAGAATTCCGCTACCTCAGCAATTTCCAAAGAATTAATGGCGGTGACTGATGCCGACCGTTTGGACGCCATGGGGGCAATTGGTATCGCACGGGCTTTTACCTATGGAGGATTTTTTAATCGGCCAATTTACGATCCCTCAATTAAACCGAGCAAATTCATAACCAAAGAAGAATATAAAACTACCGAAGCCCCCTCTATTAATCATTTTTACGAAAAGTTATTAAAACTTAAAGATATGATGTATACCCCTTTGGGCAGAAAAATGGCTAAAAGGAGACACCGTTTTCTAAATCTTTACTTAAAACAATTTTTTAAAGAATGGAAAGGAAAAAAGTAAACAAAGGTGCCTGGCACCTTTGTTTACTTTTTGTTAGGAGCAGGAGGTAAGAATGTTTAAGGATTTTAAAGGAACGCTAATTATTTTAGTAAGACATGGAGAATGTGAAGGGAATATTAAGGGGATGTTTAGAGGGAGGACAGATTTCCCTTTAAACAAAAGAGGGCTTATTCAAGCCCGGGATTTAGCCCGAGAACTTAAAAATTTTCCTCTTAAGCATATTTATACCAGCCCTCTATCCCGAGCCAGGCAGACCGCTGAGGCAATTGGCCAAGAATGCGGGATAGAAGTTAAAGCAGAAGAACAATTTAACAATATTGAATTAGGAAATTGGGAAGGGCGCTTTAAAAAAGAGATTGCCGGACTCTATCCCAAAGAATGGGAGCTCTGGGTAAACAATCCGGAGGAACTTCGAGTGAAAGATATGGAGACTCTTTATGATGTGCAAAAAAGGACCAAGGCCTGTCTGGATAGTTTAGTTTCCCAGCACAATGGAGAGGTTTTGACGGTAGTTTCCCATCGGGCGGTACTCAAACCTCTTATCGCCGCCTGCCTGAATATTGCCTCACCCTATTTTTGGAAGATTCATCTGGATACCGCTTCTTACAGTCTTCTTTCTCATAAAAAAGACAAAGGATATTGTCTTCTACAATTGAATCAGACCAAACATTTAAAAGAATATGTTACCGAGTGGGTCTAAGAAAAATGAAAATGAAAATAAATCTATACCCGGTTGTGTAGAATAAAGAAGATTTGTTGATTGTTAAAAATGATGCAGAGAATTGGTTCCTAATTAAAGAAGAAAGTGAAGGAAGGGAGCGGCAATGGAAAAAAAATATTATGAAATCGATGAGAATATTTATCGGAGATTTGAACAAAAAAATGAAATGTTTTGCCGTTATCTGTGGGATAAAGACCTGAAAACTTACCAAAATAATTTTGCGGATGATATGCTAAAGAATATTAAAGCGGATAACGAAGGTTACACTCATTTTGATTATGCCTTTTCCAAGGCTTCCTGGACAGTATATAATCGATTTCCTTTTGCCTTTTCCTGGGAAGGTGATACCTCATTTGAAGAAGATTGGTATGGTTACAAATTAAGGGAACAAAAATACCGGATTAAAGACCTGGCGGAATTTACTGCCAAAGTAAAAAAAGTAGCCAGGTTTTACGGTGCCTCTCTGGTGGGTATAACTAAAATTAATGAAAAATGGATTTATAAAAATGCAGGCAAGAGAGCAAATGGGCAATTTTTAGGTTCTTATCCCATAAATTTACCCCAGGGTATTAACCGGGCTATAGTTATAGCGATAGAAATGGACCCCCAAGGACTATCCACTACTCCTGCTTTGCCTGCCTGTGCTGCCACCGGATTGGGATATTCCAAGATGGCTTTTATTATTTCCTGTCTGGGAGAGTTTATCAGAAATTTAGGCTACCGGGCTGTTCAATGCGGGAATGATACTGCCCTGAGTATTCCTCTGGCTGTTGATGCCGGCCTGGGTGCGTTAGGCCGAAATGGATTGCTGGTTACTCCGGAATATGGTTCGGGAGTCAGGATTTGTAAAGTTTTTACTGATTTACCTTTAGTTCTCGATGAGCCAGACCTTGATTTTATCTCTAAGCTTTCTAATTTTTGTAAAAGATGTTATCAATGTGCTGAAATTTGCGAAACTAAAGCAATTTCTTTTGAGCCGGAACCGGATTTAAAAGGTGAAACCATTTCCAATAATCCGGGAGTAAAAAAATATTATATCAACCCGGAAAAATGTTTTGAGTTCTGGGCAGAAAACACCAGCGATTGTTCACAATGTATTACCGTTTGCCCTTTTTTTAATACTAAAGATTTTATTTCCAGTAATGAATTTTGGAAAGAAAAATAATCGAAAATCTATACAAAAAAACACCAAAGAACAAATACAAAAAAACATTCATTATGAAAACCGGGAAGGAAAAGAGTTTGAAGTTAAAATATAAGATAATTATTTTTTTATTATCCTTTTTAATATGTGTTTCTCTTTTAATCGGTGCAGCCGGTGCTGGTACTGGCACAGATATCCGGGAAGATATAAATCAGTTCCCGGGATTTTCGGGAATCCTGATAAAAGACTTAAACACTCAGGAAGTACTATTTTCCCATAATGAAGATAAACTTTTCACCCCGGCATCTCTTACCAAAATATTCACCCTGCTGGCCGCTCTGGAAATCTTTGATGAGGAGCAGTATGCTTATCCGACTTCCTTCTACTTTTCCAGCACTACTCCCGGAGAGATAAACGGAGATCTGTATATAGTAGGCAGTGGAGACCCCACTCAATCCCCGGATGTAATCAGAAAGATAGCAGATGCTCTAGTGCAAAAGTTTAATATCAATCATATCTCCGGAGATATTGTATTGGATAATTCAAAATTCCTGCCCGAAGAGTTTTTGGGTAGGGGATGGATGTGGGATGATAAAAATCCTCTAATCGGAGCATTAGCTGTAATGGGCGATAAAGTCAAGGAAAAACAAAATTCTTATCTTAATACTATGCCTCTTCTCTGGGGGAATATTTTTTCTCAGGAACTATCCAAAAAAGGCGTAAAGACAAAAGGTGATTTTCGGATTGGGAAAGTCCAGGGGGGTCTAAAGGTAAAGTATATTTATTATTCTGATACTCTGGATAAAATACTGGCTTATATGATGAAAAAGAGTGATAATCAGAGTGCTGAAAATATTTTTCGTACCCTGGCTTCGGAGGATAATCCTGAAGTGGTCTCCACCACTATTGCTCAAGCTATTGCCTCTTTAGAAGAGGTTATTGATACAACCCTGGGTTTAAAATGGGGAAAAGATTATATCCTTGTGGATGGCTGCGGACTATCTGAATATAATTTGATGACCCCCGCTCATCTGGTCAATGCAATGACTTATCTTTACCGGAAATACGATTTTAAAATACTGGATTATTTTGCCAATACTAAAGAGGGGGGGGACTTTAAAAGAACGCCTGCCTTTTCAGGTATGGGGCAAGACCGGCACCTTATCCTCGGCTTCAGCACTGGCCGGCATATTAGAAACTAAAAATAAGAGATGGGTGGTCTTTTGTCTTATAGAAAATAATTTTATCTTTATAGAAGAAGATAATGACCCCAAAATTTTTGAAAACAGAATAATAGAATATATCTACGAAAACTTGTAGTAGTATAGCGTGAAATGCAAAACAAACTTTATATGTCTTTAAAAATTGTAACAGCACGGCGTGCTGTGCTGTATTCAGAATGATCTAAAATGAAACCAGGAGCAATTCTTTAGTAAAGCAGGGGTTTGATTTATCAAACCCGTCATTAGATTGCCTTTAAACCCACATGTGTTAATTATTAGAGAGCTTAATAAATAAAAATTTCTTACTTCTTTATTAGGAGACAAGCGAGATGAAAGACGAAAATAAAAAGGATAAGCTACATAAGATGACTTTCTTTATAGTTTACCCTTTTTTATTGTATTTTTATTTAATTTTTCCCCAGCTCTACCTTCATCCCGGCTAATTCTTTCTGCACCTCCGTAAAACGTAGGGAATAATACTCCCGGTTCTGCTGGTTTAAACTGGTGATGGTACTGTGTATCTCCTTAGTATTTTTTTGATTATTTTTCTATTTATTAGTGTAAATATATAAAATATTAAAATAGTTGCAATATTACAACATATTTGTTATAATATATCCATTAATATGTAAATAATAAACATATATGTTAAAGGAGGAATTAATAATGGTTAATTCTATGCTTAAATTGATAGGAGTAAAACTCCAAGAAGCTCGAAAAAAGTCAGGCTTAACTCAAGAACAGGTAGCTAATTTAATAGATATAAATAAAGCCCAATTATCCTACTATGAAACAGCAACAAGAGAAATTAATTTGAATATACTCGAAAAACTTGCAAATCTTTATGGGTATAAAATTGATTATTTTGTCACTGGTAGTGAGATAAAAGAGCCAGAAATACAAATTGCTTTTCGGGGAGAAAATTTATGCAATGAAGACTTAAAAACAATTGCCTGGACAAAAACTTTTTTAAATAATTTGGGTGAAATGAATGATTTGGTTAAGGGGTGATATTGATGAATAATTATAAATTTATAGAAAGTAGGGCAAGGAATAGAGCAATAGATACAAGGAATGAATTAGGTATTCATTTAAGTGAGCCTATAGATGTAGATATTTTAAAAGTTTTAAGAAGAAAAGAAAATATATCAATAATAGTTACAGAATTAAAAGGGGATATTTCAGGATTTTTTTTAAGAAAAGAAGATATTTGTTTAATTGTAATAAATTCCTCACGCTCATTTGGTCATCAAAGATTTACAGCTGCTCATGAGTATTATCATTTTAAATATGACAAAGGAATGAATGGTAAAATATGCCCCATAATTAAGTATAATGATGATTATGAAAATGAAATGGAAGCAAATTATTTTGCGTCTCATTTTTTAATGCCTGATGAATCATTAAAATATTACGTTGATAAGAGGATAAAAGGAAATAAATTAAATATAAGAGATTTAGTCTATTTAGAAAATTATTTTATGGTTAGCCACGCTTTGATGCTAGTTAGGCTAAAGTTAATAAACATTATCTCAGAAAAAGAAATGGAGCTTATGAAAAATGGGATTATTTATAAAGCAAATAAATTAGGATACAATACTGCACTTTACAAAGACACTAAAGAGAAAGGGATGATTATTTATTCTGACTATGCTGAATTGGCAGAGGAGTTGTTAGAAAAGGGGAGTATTTCTTATGGAAAATATGAAGAATTATTAGTAGATGGAAAATTTGAAGATATCCTCTTTGAAGAAAAAGGAAATGAAAACGAGGAGGAAATAGGGTTTGAAGTTACCAATCGTATTTGATAATGATTGTATCTCGTCTTTTTTATGGATAGAAAGATTAGATATTGTAAATTTTCTTTTTCCTAATCAAATTATTATTCCTCAATCGGTTTTTAATGAATTAGATAAAATAAAAAGTTCCCAATATAGGTTTGTCTTTAATGATTTAAAATCTCAAATTTCAAAAGGGAATTACAAATTAAGGAATATCACAATTCCTAGCCAGGAGTTTAATGAGTATATTAATTTAATATCCATAAAAAACCCTAAAAGAATAGGTAAAGGGGAAGCGGCCGCTATTGTGATAGCAAGAGCGCTTAATGGGACCCTCGCAAGCAATAATTTAAGAGATATTTTGCCATATGTTGGAAACAATAAACTACCTTACGTCTGCACTAAAGATATATTGTATTTGAGTTACGAAAAAAGCTATATTTCTTTAGAAGAAGGATGTAAAATATGGGATGATATGAAAAGAAAAAAGAGGAAATTGCCAAATTACGATTTTAAAGAAATTGTAAGAAGATTTAAAATAAATAGTAATAAAAAATTTTAGTACATTTCACTTTTAAATGAATTTGTTTTATGTTGTTTTTAGAATACAAAATGAGACAGGGCAAGCTAATAAAGCTGACTTGCTCCATAGCTTGCCCTTTTTTATATTTCTATTCAATTTTCCCCAACGCCACCTTCATCCCTGCCAATTCTTTCTGTACCTCTGCAAAACGCAGTGAATAATACTCCCGGTTCTGCTGATTTAAACTGGTGATGGTACTATGTATCTCTTTAGTATTTTCCAGGACTTGCCGATATCCCTCTTTCTGAGCTATTACTATCTCCTGCATAAACTTATCTATTCGAAAGATCAAGAGTATCGATAAGGCGATAGGGAAGCCCTGATTGGCGATCACTTCAGACAATGTTTTAACATCCATTATTTCACTCCTTTCTCAAAAAGGTAAACAAAAGTGCCAGGCACCTTTGGTTTACTTTTTTATTCCCTCCATCTGCTACGTTTAGTTGGCCGTACATCCAGATGCAAAAAATCCTTCTTCTCATAAAACCCGATACCGTTAAAGTCTATATTCTCACATATCTCTAAAAGTTCAATCAGATTGATATCTTTTACTTTAATATCTGCTGCCAGTCCGATACGGTGATAGCTGTTTGGTACGCCTCCCACTTTCTGGTTATATTTTGAACAGCGGTACCCGGAGGTAATATATACCGGTCTTTCTAATATATTTCTTAATTCCATCAATTTGGCGAGCAGTTTGGGATGTAACATCACCAGATTACAGCAGGGACAGGCAAATTCGGATAAGTTGAAATAGGGGGCGATGATTATATTGTTGGTACTATTTAGCATTTGAATGGGAACTAACTCCTTTCAGTCGTTAGTGAATTGACCAATTCACCAATTTACCGATTGACCAATTAGAAATACGGGTACAAATCCCCCT
>ASPC01000015.1 GCA_000405345.1 Atribacteria bacterium SCGC AAA255-N14 | reverse complement strand
TCCTTTCCCTTCTTTACCACATCCTGAAAGGCCCAAAAACCCAAACCGGTATGATTGGGAACAAAATCCAGGATTATCCGCATACCCCGCCTATGGAAAAACAACCTGATGGAATCTGGAGTATCACTGTAGATTTAGAGTCAGGAGAGTATCAGTATAAATTTTATATTAATGGAAAATGGCCTCAAGATATGTCGACTGCTCATACCGGAGGTCCGATAGACCCGAACGCCGTAGGGTATATTAATGATGGATTTGGTGGTCAGAATGCGATATGTAGAATTAAAGAAGAGGTCACAGAAGGAGTAGTTCTCGTGCATAATCCTGATGACCCGGCTTATTTGTGCATTGCTGATGAGCGTTTAGTGATAAGATTAAAAACCTCACCTCATAAGGTTGCGAAAGTGTTTTTGGTTACCAATGAAGGTAAATGGCCTATGGAAAGACAACTACAATGGGAATACGGTGAAGTCTTTCGCCTTTCTTTGGAATTACCAGATTCCCTGAAGTACCATTTTTTAGGATATACTATTGATGGTACTGAATTTTCTCTGCCCGAAGATCCTTCCCAATCTTTCTTTTTTGATGGCATTGACCATTTTCCTCAACTTAAATGGGTAAGTCAAGGGATAATCTACCAAATTTTCCCTGAGCGTTTTTATAACGGAAATCCTGAAAATGATTCACTGGCTCTGAAGAGTGACGAATTCCACTTCAATAAACAATGGGCTCAGAATAAGCTATGGGTTAAAGAAGGTCCTTCTTTAGCAAATTGGGATGACCCTATTTCTACTCAACATTGTTGCCATCAATATTTTGGCGGAGACCTGGCTGGGATTATTGAGAAACTTGATTACTTAAAAGACCTGGGAGTAACAGTGTTATATCTAAATCCTATTTTTGATTCTGGCAGTGCCCATGGATATGATACTCATGACTATCTGAAAGTGAGTCCCAAATTTGGTATCGAGGAAGATTTACAGGAACTCTTAAACGAAGCACATAGGCGGGGTATGCGGATAATCCTGGATTTTGTTCCCAATCATACCGGTTTGGGTTTTTGGGCCTTTCAGGATGTGGTAAAGAAGGGAAAGGATAGTCCCTATTGGGATTGGTATTTTATTCATCAATGTCCCTTTACTCCAGGTGACCCAACTGCTTATAAGGCCTGGTGGGGAGTAGGGAGTTTACCAAAATTAAATACCGGTAACCCAGAGGTGAAGGAATACCTTTTTAAAGTAGCAAACCACTGGTTAAACTTTGGAGCAGATGGCTGGCGGGTGGATGTACCTAATGAATTAGTTAAAGCTAAAGAATTTTTCAATGAAATGCGCCAATTGGCCAAGATGGAAAAGGAAGATACTTATCTTATTGCTGAGATCTGGCAACTCGATTCATCCTGGGTGAAAGGTGATCAGTTCGATTCTTTGATGAATTATGCCTTAGGGCGGGATATCTTGCTTAATTTTGCCAAAGGGAGTATTGACGGAGAAGGCACTCTTGCCAATTTGAGCCGTTATTTTGCTGTCTATGGAGAGAATGTTACTGCTATGGGCTTTAACTTAGTGAGTTCACATGATACAGGGCGTATCCTTACTGATTTAGGGGGCGGTAATTTTGGTGATTTGCCTAATCCTGAAGCAGTAGAGAGATTAAAACTACTTTCCACTCTGTTTTATACTCTGCCAGGGGCGCCGGTAATCTTCCAGGGTGATGAGCGGGGAATTTTAGGTGAAAAGGAATTCTATGATGCCCAACGTTATCCGATTCAATGGGATACCGCAGATGAAAGTCTTATATCTCATTATAAAAAACTAGCTCAACTACGCCAAGAAATGCCCGCCCTTACCAGTAGTGTAATTCGCGTTTATTATGGAACAGATAACTTGCTTTCCTTTTTTAAAGGCGAGGAAGGCAGCGGTGAGGTGATAGTTGTAGCTAACAACGGAACTGAAACAGTAAAATTTGAATTGCCTTCCGGAAATTGGCGGTCGGTGACAGAGGGAGAAATATTACAGGGCACCATACACATACCTTCACTCCAGGTGAGAATTTTTGAACGTTTATAATTCATATTTATTGGCAAAATAGATAATTGATAAAATATCAACAAGACAAACACATAGAAGAAAAATAGAGATTTTGAAAGAAAGAAGGGGGTGATAAAAAGAAAGTTAAAGGAATAATTAATTAGGTGTTTCATTAAATATTTTTAAATTTTAAGGAGGAAAGTAAAATGAAAAAATTTTTAACAGTTTTGTTAGTGTTAGTAATGTTGGTGGGTATAGTTAGTATTGCCAGCGCTGAAGTGAATCTGATCCTTTGGACTAAAGAAGGTGAAGAAGCCTTAGATTGGAATAAATCCTTAGTAGAAGAATTTATGAAAGCTAATCCAAACATTACAATTGAGTTAGTTAAAAAGACTGATGTAGAAGTTTTGAGGGAAGATTTTCTAACTGCCAGTCTGGCTGGTGCTGCTCCGGATATTTTGTGGACCGTAAGTGACCATGCCGGTCCCTTTGTAGCTGCAGATATTGTTGAAGCAATCGATAATCTGTTTGACTTAAATATATATGTAGACTCAGCTATGGATGCTGTTAAGCTAGAAGGAAAATATTGGGGTATTCCCATTTCCAACGGTAACCAGTTAATGCTTCTTTACAATAAGAAACTTATAGCAGAGGCACCCAAAGATACAGATGAGTTGTTTGCCGTAGGTAAAAAGCTGACCACCGGAGGGAACTATGCCCTAGTATGGAATCAGACCGAACCTTTCTGGTTAGTACCCTGGTTGGGAGGTTTTAAGGGAAAAGTTTTTGCCGAAGACGGAGTTACTCCTACCCTCAACACTCCAGAGATGATTGCAACTCTAAAATTCTTACATGACATGAAGTTTGATGCCAAGATTGTGCCTCTAGAATGTGATTATGATGGAGCTGATACCCTCTTTAAAGAAGGAAAGGCTGCTATGATTATTAACGGTGACTGGTCAATAAGTGGTTATGTTAGTGCATTAGGTGATGATTTAGGAGTAGCCCGCATTCCTAAAGTTTCTGCTACCGGCGAGTGGCCTAAACCTTATACCAGCGGAGTATACTTTATGTTCGTGAAAGGTATTTCCGGAGACAAACTGAAAGCAGCTCAGGATTTCATTGCCTTTGTATCTTCTAAAGAAAAACAGATAGAGATGGTCAAATTGTTGAATCGTTTACCGGCTGTAAAGGAAGCTTTAGAAGATCCACTGATTACTGAAGATCCTATTCTTAAAGGTTCTGCTGACCAGATGGTAGTTGGTACACCGATGCCTACAGTATTAGAGATGCGTTGTAATTGGGATTCTATGAAACCTGAAATGTTAGCAGTATTAGCTGATACCAAGTCTCCTGAAGATGCTGTTAAATTAATGCAGTCAAGCGCTGAATCATGTATAAAGAGTTTAGAATAGATTCAAGTAAAGCAAAGACGAGGGACGATTTTTTCGTCCCTCGTAATCTTTTTTTAAAGTGAAATAGTACGAATAAGGTAAGGGAGGATAGAATGGAAGCTTTAACCGCCGAAGTTGTTGTAAATACTTTAAAAGAGTTGGGGAGTATGGTGCTTTATATAATTTTGGGCACTGTAATTCTTGAGATCCTGGTTTACCTGGTGTTAGGTAAAATCTTTAAGAGTAAATATACCCTGCCATATATGTTAATGATAGCAGCAATCTTTGGCATATCTATGTTGGTTATCTATCCTATCGGTTATGAAGTGCGATTAGCTTTTACCAATATGGGCCTACGACATTTTCGGACTTATACTTTAAGCTGGGCTCAGGGATTGAAAAATTTTGGATTAATCTTTTCCGAACCGGTATTAAAACAGATTAGATTTTTCCCCTTGCTTTTTCGTACTCTCCTATGGACAGCTGTCAATGTGGTTTTTCACCTGGCCGGAGGCCTGGGATTAGCTTTACTACTCAATCGCCAAATGCGGGGACGGGGCATCTATCGTACTCTATTGGTTTTCCCCTGGGCGGTTCCCCAGATTATTGCCGTATTAGCCTGGAAGGGTGAATTTCACTATGAATATGGTTTTGTCAATGTAATGTTAAAGAGTATAGGGATGCAGCCAATTCAATGGATGGTCAGTCCCTTCTGGAATTTTGCTGCAGCCTGTATTACCAACATCTGGTTGGGTATCCCTTTTATGATGGTTATTATCCTGGGGGGATTACAAAGCGTTCCTTTAGAGTTCTATGATGCTGCTGAGATTGATGGTGCTTCCCGGTGGCAGCAGTTTCGTAATATTACCTTACCCTTGCTAAAACCTGTACTTACCCCGGCAATTGTTTTAGGCATCATCTGGACTTTTAATAATTTTAATGTTCCATATATGATTAATGCTAATGAACTGGAAACTACCGATATTTTAGTTACCGCTTTATTTAGAGCAGCTTTTGAATACCATCGTTACGGTTTTTCTGCAGCCTTTGCTATGGTAATTTTTATTGTTCTTTTTATCGTAGCTTCAGTTTATATTCGAATGACCCATGGATTGAAAGGAGCATATGAATAAATATGAAAAATAAAACTAAACAAAGTAATATTTCTCGGTTTTTTATATCACCGAGCCGTGGTGATAGTCCATTTAAGAGGATGGTGATTCACCTAACTTTAATAGTTGCTTGTGTTATTGCGGTCTACCCTGTATTGCGTATTATCAGTGTATCGCTTCGTCCCGGTGACCGTTTACTTTCTACCTCTCTGGCTATTATCCCGAAGGATGCTTCGCTTTTCAGTTATTACAGAATTATTTTTGAAAAACCCTTTTTGTTGTGGCTTTGGAATAGCCTGGCTATAACTATAACTACAGCTCTTATCGGCCTTATTTTGGCTTCTACCTCGGCTTATGCCTTTTCCCGCTGGAAATTTCCCGGCCGGGGTCCTGGTCTATTTTTCTTACTTACTACGCAGATGATTCCGGCGGCTATGTTAGTTGTACCCATCTATATTCTGGCAGTAAAGTTTCAACTTATTAATTCCTATCGAGGATTAGCCCTGGCTTACTCGGTTAGTTCAGTGCCTTTTAGTATCTGGATCTTGAAAGGATATTATGACACTATCCCCCGGGAGTTAGAGGAGGCAGCCAAGATAGATGGTGCCTCTCAAATGGGTACATTCTTTCGTATCATCCTGCCCCTTTCTACCCCGGCTTTAGCTATCGTCTTTTTATTTAATTTTATGATGGCCTGGAATGATTGGATTATGGCGCGAATTATGTTACAGAGAGAGAATATGTTCACCTGGCCCTTAGGGATCTGGACTTTAGCTGGGCAATTCAGAGTGGAGTGGGGTGCTTTTACTGCTGCCTCTATTTTAGTAGCCGTCCCGGTTATGGCCCTCTTTCTTTATTCCTCTAAATGGCTTATTTCCGGTCTGACCCTGGGGTCAGTGAAGGGATAATATTTTCCAGGTTGTATAAGGAGAAATAATAAATGAAAAAACAGTTACCTAAAGTTGCTTATTTTTGTATGGAGTACGGATTAGATAACAGCTTTAAAATATATTCGGGAGGGTTGGGAATTTTAGCAGGTGATTATTTAAAAGGTGCAAAAGACAATAATATGCCAGTGGTGGGAATAGGAATAAAGTGGAGGCAGGGATATGTTGAACAGCGAATAGATAAAGAAGGAAATATTTATGACTGTTTCCGAGATTATGATTATGATTTTTTAAAGGATATGGGAACAAAAGTAAAAGTAAAGATTAGGCAAAATGATGTCTGCTGTAAAGTTTGGAAAGTTGACTGTTTTGGAAATGCGGATTTATATTTATTGGATACTGATATAGAAGAAAATAGTAATCGCTGGATTACCGGAAGATTGTATGGCGGAGGTGCGGAAGAAAGAATAGCCCAAGAAATGGTATTGGGTATTGGTGGCGTTAGAGCTTTAAGAGCTCTAAATATTCCAGTAGATATTTATCATTTTAATGAAGGGCATGCGGTTTTGGCCGGATTAGAGCTGATGAATGAGAAAATGAACGCAGGCATGTCATTTGATAAAGCCCGGGAATCAACATGTAAAGAAGTAGTTTTTACTACCCATACTCCAGTTAAAGCAGGAAATGAAAAGCATAGGATAGAGGCACTTGTATATATGGGGGCGAATTTAGGTTTCTCAGTAGAACAAATGAGTCGTATTGGTGGGATACCATTTAATATGACCGTGGCAGCACTAAGATTATCCAGAAAATCGAATGCTGTATCTGAATTACATAGGCAAACAGCAAATAAAATGTGGGAAAAAATAAAGAACAGATCAAAAATCATTGGGATAACCAATGCAATTCATGTGGGAACATGGGTAGACGAAAGAATGAGAAAGAAATCTTTAAATTTAGAAGATATGTGGAATAATCATCGGGAAATAAAAAAAGAGCTAATTAATTTTGTGAAGAAGCGATGTGGAGTTAGATTAAATCTTAATGCATTATTAATTGGATTTTCAAGAAGGGCTGCTTCCTATAAAAGAAGTGACTTAATATTTAAAGGCGAAAAACGATTAGAAAAATATTTAAAAGATGGAAAAGTTCAAATTATTTTCTCAGGCAAGGCACATCCGGCAGATACAACGGGTAAAAAAATCGTGTTAAACTTAGTCGAAATGTCCAGAAAATATCCAGATAGTGTAGTTTTTATCCAAAATTACGATATGGAAATCGGAAAAATACTTACTAGAGGCTGTGATGTTTGGCTGAATAACCCTAGAAGACTGAACGAAGCGAGTGGTACGTCCGGAATGAAAGCAGCGATGAATGGAGTGTTAAACTGTTCGATTTTAGACGGATGGTGGCCGGAAGCCTGTAAAGATGGTATTAACGGTTGGGCGATTGGAGACGAAAACATACCCGAAAGAGTTGAAGAACAAGATAAAAGAGATGCAAAAGCTCTTTACGATACATTACTGGAAAGAGTGATTTCTACATATTATAACCACCATCAAAAATGGCTGGAAATGATGAAAGAAAGTATAGAGTCGACCAAGACATTTTTCTCTGTAGATAGAATGATTAATGATTATTATGAATTGCTATATAAAAATAAGAAAATTCTTAGCGGCCAGAAAAAGATGGTAAACCAAAATGCAATTTAATAGAGCAAGCGGAGTGCTTTTACACCTTACCTCATTACCTTCTGAGTATGGAATCGGTGACTTAGGTAAAGAAGCATATAATTTTATAGATTTTTTAAAAAAAGCAAATCAAAAACTATGGCAAATATTACCGCTCAATCCGCCTGCATCCGGAGGATCTCCTTATAATTGTTTTTCTGCTTTTGCAGGAAATGCCTTACTGATTAGTGTAGATAAACTAATTGAAGATGGTTTACTAAAAGTGGAAGAAGTAACGAATGTCCCAAACTTTGCAGAAACCAAAGTTGAATTTTCCAGGGTAATTAAATTCAAAAATGAACTATTTTTAAAAGCATTCAATCGGTTTGATGAATTGGCAGAAGGTTATGGTTATACGCAGTTTAAAGAAGAAAATGAATATTGGCTGTCGGATTTTTGCCTTTATATGGCTCTCAAAGAACAGTTCGATAATAGAGCGTGGAACCGCTGGGATAAAGATATTTCCTTCAGAGAGAAACAGGCAGTAGAAAGATATCAAAGCAAATTAGTAGATAAAATACGTTACCAGGAGTTTCTGCAATATATTTTTTCCAAGCAATGGAGCAAATTAAAAAATTATGCAAATTATAACGGTATAAAAATTATAGGGGACTTGCCTATTTTTGTAGCGCACGATAGTAGTGATGTATGGGCACATCCTGAATTATTTGATTTAGGTGATGAGGGCAATTCCCGAAAAGTGGCAGGAGTTCCACCAGACTATTTTAGTAAAACAGGACAGCTTTGGGGGAATCCTCACTATAATTGGAAACGTATGCAGGAAAATAATTTCCTGTGGTGGAGAAAACGTTTTGAGAAACTACTTGAACAGGTAGATATTACCAGAATAGACCACTTCAGGGGGTTTGAAGCATACTGGGAAGTGGATGCATCAGAAAAGACAGCTGAGAGGGGCAAATGGATAAAAGCACCCGGATACGAACTGTTTTCCGCAGTAAAACAGCACTTGGGGAACCTGCCAGTTATAGTTGAAGACTTAGGATTTATAACTCCGGAAGTCAATAAAATGAAGAAGAAATTCGGCTTTCCGGGGATGGAGATTTTACAATTTTCATTTAATAAAAAAACTCTTCTAAAATTAAGACCAGACGGTTATGAAAAACACTGCGTTTTATATACCGGAACACATGATAATGATACATTGTTGGGATGGTACAGGGAGTTAAAACAATCAAAAAATACGAGAGTATTAAAAATATTA
The DNA here is from genome assembly GCA_000405345.1 of Atribacteria bacterium SCGC AAA255-N14. The sequence goes on along the minus strand of ASPC01000015.1, from coordinate 20,844 downwards.
GAAAAATACTATGGCATAACCAATGGAATGAGTGGAGAAAAGGTTTGCTGGACACTAATTGAAGCAGTTTATAAGTCAAAGGCAAATTTTGTAATAATCCCACTCCAGGATATTTTATGCCTTGGCAATGAAGCGAGGATGAATTTCCCGGGAACAGTTAGCGGCAATTGGCTATGGCGATACAAAAAAGGAGATATTACCAAAGAAATGGAAAAGAATCTAGCCCTTCTAACCAGAAAATACGAGCGTTAAAAAGCTCAAAAGAGCTTTTATAAGTACTCCTATTTATATATCACCCCCAAATCTCCTTCTTCCTTCTTTTTTTAAGGAATTATACATTACAACTCTTTCTCAGGATTAATCTTTCTTAAAACTTCAATCCACAAACCTACAAAACTCAAATTTATAAAAAAACGTGCAAGTTACTATTGACATAATTTTAAAACAATGTTAAAATTTCTCTAAATTTCACTCGTTAATACTTTAACGTATTAAAGAATGAAAATTAAATTTAGAAAAAGACAAGGGTTAAGGGAGAGATTATAGTAGATGAATATTCCTAAAGGTTTAAATGATTTGTTGCCAGGAGAGGTTTTAAAGAGGAGATTACTAGAAAATAGGATAAGTAAGATTTTTACCCAATGGGGTTACCAAGAGATAATTACTCCTACTTTTGAATTTTATGAAACACTGGCAAAGGGTGCAGGTTCAATGATGAAAAAGGAGATGATTAAGTTTTTTGACCGAGAAGGAAATATTATTGCCTTTCGCCCTGAGATGACTACTTCTATCGCCAGAGTAGCTTCGACTAAAATTCAGCTGGAGCCAAAACCATCAAGATTGTATTACATAGGGAATGTATTTAGGTATGATGATAAAGTGGGGAACCAAAGAGAGTTTTGCCAGGCAGGAGTAGAGCTAATAGGGGTAAACAGCAAAGAGGCGGACGCAGAGGTCATTGCTTTAGCGGTGGAGAGCTTGAAGAATAGCGGGCTTAGAAAATTTATTATAGACATAGGTCATATCAATTTATTTAATGGAATTATGCAATCGATAAAAATTGAAGAAAAAAGAAAACAGGAAATAAAAGAAGCAATTTTAAATAAAAATTTTGTATTACTGGAAAAGATATTATCTTTTTCCGATATGAAAGATGAGGAAAAAGAATTTATTTTGAAGATGCCCACCTTAAGGGGGAAAGAAGAAGTATTAGAAGAGGTGGAGAAGATAATAAACAATAAATTATCGGTATCTGCTTTAAAAGAGATAAAAGAGGTTTATCATCTTTTAGGGGATTACGGATTGGAAGAATATATTCTGATTGATTTGGGGATTATACGTGATTTTGATTATTATACCGGGATTATATTCGAAGGCTATACCGACTACTTAGGGTTTCCAGTCTGTGGCGGGGGGAGATATGATAACCTTTGTTCAAAATTTGGAGAAAATATACCTTCTACTGGTTTTGCCATCGGATTAGAAAGACTGATAATGGCCTTAGAGAGAGAGGATATAAATTCACTAAATTTAGAAAGACCTGAGCAGTATTTGCTATATTACCAAAACAAGGAAGACAATTTTAAAAAAGCCCTGGTGGTAGCTAAAGATCTGAGAAAAAAGGGGCTGATTGTAGAGCTGGAGGTAGGAAAGAGAAAGTTTGCCGAGGTGTTGAAATATGCTCACTCTAAAGGAATAAAATATATATTGATAGTAGATGATAATCGATTAAATAAAATCAAAAGAGTTGAAGTAGTATCCGGAAAAGAGGAAATCATAAATTATGAATAGAGAAAACAATACTAATTATTTGGTGATTGCTTTACCCAGCGGAAAATTATTGAAACCTTCTATCCGATTATTTGAGAGGATAGGGATAGATTTAAAAGGTGGTAAAGAAATAAGCAGGAAGTTGACATTTTTTGACCAGAGAGAAAAGGTTAAATTTATTATTACCAGAGCCAAAGATAACCCCACCTATGTTGAATGTGGAGCAGCAGATATTGGGATAGTGGGGGAGGATGTGTTATTAGAAGAAAAAAAAGATGTTTATCGGCTCTTAGATTTAAAATTTGGAAAGTGCAAAATGGTAGTAGCTGCTTTAGAGGGAGGGAAGCAAGAAAAATATTATAAAAATAACGGACACCGTTTAAAAGTGGCTACTAAATATCCCCATATTACTGGAAAATACTTTAAGGAAAAAGGAATATATGTGGAATTAATTAAGCTCTATGGCTCTGTAGAATTAGCCCCTCAGGTAGGTTTAGCAGATATGATTGTTGATATAGTCTCTACCGGACGTACCTTAGAGGAAAATAAGCTTACAATCATTGATGAAATAATTCCTCTTAGCGCTCAGCTTATTGTTAACCGAATTAGTTATAAGACTAAACATAAAAGAGTTATCGGTCTTTCGCAGGACATTAAAAATTTTATATCCTTGGAGTCAGATAAAATTGCAGAATGGTAAGGGCATAGAGCACATAGAAATAAATAGAATGATTGTCTAAAATAAATTTCTAAAAAAATATCTGAAATATTGCAAAAGAAGGGATTGATTAAAAATTGATAGAGATGGAGACCATTTTTTTAAAGAGAGAAAATAAGGAAAAAATAAAAGAGGTCTGCATGCATAAGTATTCTGAAGATAACCTGACAGATGATATTAAAAATAAGGTGAGAGAAATTATAATAAAAGTGAAAAAGGAAGGAGATAAAGCCCTTTTTGAGTTTACGGAAAAGTATGATGGAGCAAGACTGAATCCCTCAGAAATGCTGGTAAGTAAAGAGGAATGGGGTAAGGTCAGTCAAGAAGTAAGTGACGGTTTATTGGAAGTAATAAAAGAGGCGATAAAAAAGATTAAAAATTACCACCTGCACCAGAAAGAAAATTCCTGGTTTACTACAGAAGAAAAGGGTATTATTTTGGGGCAAGTAGTGAATCCCATTAAGAGAGTGGGTTTGTATGTCCCGGGAGGAACGGCTGCCTATCCTTCTTCTCTCATTATGGCAGCAGTACCAGCAATGATTGCAGGGGTTAAAGAGATTGTTGTGGTAACTCCTCCTTCTTCTGATGGTAAAATAAATTCTTACTTATTATCTACTGCCCGGGAATTGGGTATAGCGGAGATTTACAAGGTAGGAGGAGCTCAAGCTATAGCTGCCCTGGCCTATGGTACGGAAACCATAAGAAGAGTAGATAAAATTGTAGGGCCCGGGAATATTTATGTAACTTTGGCTAAAAAGAATGTCTTTGGAGAGGTAGATATAGACATGCTGGCAGGACCAAGTGAAATCCTTATCTGGGCTGATGAAAAGGCTAATCCTCGATATTTAGCTTGTGATTTACTTTCTCAAGCTGAGCATGATGTAGAAGCCTCGGCAATTTTAATAACTACTTCTTCCTTGTTGGCCGATAAAGTGAGGGAAGAGATTGAACATGAGTTAAAGAATTTAAATAGAAAAAAAATCATTCAAGAGTCTTTAAATAAAAAAGGGAAGTTAATTGTTGCCGAGGATGAAGGGATAATTTTAGAGTTTGTCAATGGTTTTGCACCTGAACATTTAGAATTACAAATAGAAAGTCCCTGGCAGATATTGGGAGAAATAAAAAATGCTGGGGCAATATTTGTAGGGGCTTATTCTCCGGAGGCTTTAGGGGATTATTGGGCAGGGCCCAATCATATTCTTCCTACTTCCGGGGGAGCAAGATGTTTTTCACCCTTATCGGTAAAAGACTTTACTAAGAGAAGTAGTATAATTTTCTATGATAAAGAAAGATTGGGACAAGCCAGTGAAAAGATTGCGAGTTTTGCCAGATTAGAAGGATTGGAAGCCCATGCCCGTTCTATAGAGATAAGAAATTTAGAATAACTAAGTGTGGTCAGGTCTCAACATTTGACATAACTCGCTCCTAAATAAAATAGCTAAAAATGTTATGTCAAATGTTGAGACCTGACCCCTAGGTGAAGAAAGAGTTGATTAATTAATGTTAATTTCGGAAAAACTAAATTCAGATTATTTATTCAAGAAAAAAATTATTTTGAATAAAAAGATTTTGGATAAAATTTCTCAGGTAGATACTCTGGTCTTTGATATTGATGGCGTTCTAATAGATGTACGGGGTTCTTTTATGAAAGCTGTATGCCAAACAGTTCAATTTTATTTTAAAGAGATATTAGGATTTCAAGGTTCCCAAGGTTTAATAAACCCGAAAGAAATTGTGTATTTTAAAACAGCCGGAGGCTTTAATAATGATTGGGATTTAACTTCAGCTGTCGTTTTGTTTTACCTGATGAAAGCCAGAGAAAATAATTTAAAGGATGTAGATGAACTTAGAAGCATAAAACCGGATATAAAAACCTTTACCACTAAGATGTTATCTCCCGGAGGAGGTTTAGTTAAAATAATTGATTCAATCGAGAAAGATGAACAAGTAAACAAAGGGATATTGAGTCTGTGGGATAAAGATTTAATTACTAAAATATTTCAGGAGATTTATGCTGGGGGAGAACACTGTTATAATATTTACGGATTTTATCCCTCATTAATTCAGAAGGATGGGCTGATAAAACAGGAAAGAATAATTATAGATAAAAATAAAAAAAATTTCTTACAAAAATTTTCTCTCGGTATCTTAACTGGCAGAAATGAAAGAGAGGCCAAGGTAGCCTTAGAAAGATTGGGCTGGGATGATATTATTTCTAAAAAAAGGATAGTGACAGCTGATGATGGGGTGGGAAAACCTCATCTCCAGGGATTAAAAAAAATAGCTGACAGTTTGAAAACTAAATTGGGTATCTATGTAGGTGATACCTGGGATGATCTAATTACTGTAAAAAATATCAACAAAGAAGAGGGAGTAACAAAGTTTTTGTCGGCAATAGTTTTAGGAGAGGAATTTGATTTACGAGGCAAGTCAGCAAAGTTCTATCTTAATGCAGGAGTGGATTTATTAAGCCAAGATGTTAATTCTATCTTATATCATTTAGAAAGAGTTAAAAACAATGGACAATAGTGGAAAGGCAGGTGTCGATAACCTTGAAGGAAATAAAAGGTGAATATAAAAGAAAAAGTTTGGAGACTGAAATAGAAGTGAAGGTGGATTTAAATGGTAAGGGGATAAACAATTTACAAACAGAAATTTATTTTTTAAATCATATGCTTTCCCTATTTTCCCAGCATGGTTTTTTTGACCTGGAAGTGAAAGCTCGGGGGGACCTTAAAGTGGATTATCATCATACTGTAGAGGACATAGGAATCTGTCTGGGGGAGGCCATTAAGAATGCCCTACAAGATAAGAAAGGGATAAGAAGATATGGATCCACTATTTTACCCATGGATGAGTCATTGGTTCAGGTAGCTTTAGATTTAAGCGGGAGAGGACAATTAATTTATAAAGTCCAATTTAAACAGGAAAGAGTAGGTTCTTTTGAAGTTAATTTGGTGGAGGAATTTTTTAGAGCCCTATCTTATCATGCCGGGATGACCTTACATATAAATTTGATCTATGGAAAAAATTCTCATCATATCATTGAGGCTATATTCAAGGCTTTTGGACGAGTCTTAGATGAGGCAACCAGGGAAGATAATCGATTAGATGATATTCCTTCCACTAAAGGGATTATTGATTAGAGGATTGGGAGAATAAAGGGAATGATAGTGATAATAGATTACGGGATGGGAAATTTAAAGAGTGTGCAAAATGCTTTTACTAAAGTCGGATATAAAATGGTGATAACTGATGACCTAAACCAGATTAAAAAGGCCAGTGCCTTGGTACTCCCCGGAGTAGGAGCTTTTAGAGATGCCATTAAATTCTTAAGAGCTAAAAAAATAGATAAGGAATTAATTAAAGCTATAGAGGTAGGTAAGCCCTTCCTGGGTATCTGTCTGGGGATGCAATTATTGTTTACTTTTAGTGAAGAAGGTGGTCTTTTTAGGGGATTAAATATTATACCGGGCAGAGTTAAGAGATTTCCCCGTTCGGTAAAATGCCCTCATTTAGGGTGGAATAAAATAAAATTTATTCATAATTCTAATCGTAATATAAATCCTATATTTGAGGGTGTTTTAGATGAATCTTACTTTTATTTTGTTCATTCTTACTATTGTGAAGTAGATAATCAGAAAATAATATATTCTACCACTGATTATGGTTTAACTTTCCCCTCATCTATTTGGAAAGGCAATTTATTCGGGGTTCAATTTCATCCTGAAAAGAGTAGTGTTTTGGGGTTAAAAATTTTAAAAAATTTTGGAGAGTTAAGTTAAATGTTAATTATTCCTGCTATAGATATTAAAGAAGGTAGATGTGTTCGCCTTACAGGGGGCAAGTTTGAAGATGTGGAGATATTTTCAGATGATCCAATAAATGTGGCAGCAAAGTGGGCCGATAAAGGGGCGGAAATGCTTCATATAGTAGATTTAGATGGTGCCCGTTTTGGTAAGTTAACAAATATTTCTTTGGTGGAGCAGATTATTAAGAAAATTGGTATTTCGGTTCAGATTGGAGGAGGGATTAGGAGCTATCAAGAAGTAAAAAACTTGATAAATCTTGGGGCAAGCCGGGTAATTTTAGGTACGGTTCTTTGGAAAGATAAAGCCTTGGCCAAGAAATTATTTGAGGATTTTTTAGAAAAGATAATAGCAGGTATTGATGCCCGAGATGGATATGTAGCCATAGAGGGATGGCAGAATGTTCTTTCTGTTGATGCCCTGGATTTTGCTAAAGAGATGGAGAGATTAGGCGCTAGGCGAATAATTTATACCGACATTAAGAGAGATGGGACTCTTAAGGGACCTAATATAACGAATATAAAAAAGATAGTAAAAAAGGTTAATATTCCACTTATTTGTTCTGGAGGAATCGCTTCCTTGGATGATATTAAAAAATTAATAGGATTTGAAACTAAGGGATTGGAGGGAGTTATTTTAGGTAAGGCTTTATATAAAGGAACTATTTTATTAGAAGACGCACTTAAATTAGTCGTTAGCGAATAGTGAATAGTTGTTAGTATAAAACGGATTTATAGTTTTCAGTTTACTGTAAAGGCATTTTAAACTTGCAACTCGTAACCTGAATTTTAACTAGCTAACCAGGTAACCAACTAACCAACTAACTAAAGATGAAAGAGGAATAGAAATGCTTACCAAGAGAATTATACCCTGCCTAGATATAAAGGAAGGTCGAGTGGTAAAGGGAATTAAATTCGTTAATTTAATAGATGCGGGGGATCCAATTGAATTAGCTTCATTTTATGAAAAAGAAGAGGCAGATGAACTGGTTTTTTTGGACATTACTGCTTCCTGGGAAAAGAGGAATATCATAATTGAATTAGTAGAAAAGACAGCGGAAAAAGTCTTTATCCCCTTTACTGTAGGGGGAGGGATTAGTAACCTGGAAAATATATACTATTTATTAAGGGCGGGTGCAGATAAAGTTTCCATCAATACGGCAGCCGTTTTAAATCCTCTCCTGATTCAGGAGGCTTCTTTAAAATTTGGCAGTTCTACTATTGTAGTGGCTATTGATGCTGTGAATATAGATTCTGATTGGGAAGTTGTGATTAATGGAGGAAGAACCAGGACCGGTTTAAGGATATTAGATTGGGCTAAAAAAGTGGAAAGATTAGGAGCAGGGGAGATACTACTTACCAGTATGGATAAAGATGGAACCAAAGAGGGATATGATATAAAACTAACCAAAATAGTTTCAGAAAATATTAATATCCCCGTTATTGCTTCTGGTGGTGCAGGGAAACCAGAACATTTATATGAAGTATTGGTTGAGGGGAAGGCAGATGCCGCTTTAGCTGCTTCTATATTTCATAAAAAAGAATATTCTATACCAAAAGTTAAAGAGTTTTTAGGAAAAAGGGGAGTAGAAATAAGACTGGCGAAGGAGAAAGTAAAAAGTGAAAAAAATAATAAATAAAAGTGAAATTTTAGGTCAAATAAAGTTTAATAAAGAAGAGTTAATCCCGGTCATTATTCAGGACGAGAAAACCAATCAGGTTTTGATGTTAGCTTATATGAATAAGGAATCTTTGAAAAAAACTTTAGAAGAAGGGAGAACCTGTTTTTACAGCAGAAGTAGAAGAGAATTATGGTTTAAAGGGAGTACTTCCGGAAATACTCAGTTGGTAAAAAAAATTATTTTGGATTGTGATAATGATACCTTGTTAGTTTTGGTAGAGCAGAAAGGGTTTGCCTGTCATACCGGAAACTATTCCTGCTTTTTTAAAGAGATTAAAGGTGATAAAATAGAAGAAATTAAACTTGAATCTCCTTCCTCTCTACAAAAAGAACAGGCAGAGGAGCAAAAATCTCCTCAAAAGGAGGCTAGGAGTGAAACATCAGAAACAGACAGTGAGATTATTAATGAGTTATATCAGGTAATTCAAGATAGAAAATTAAACTACCAAAAGGATTCTTATGTTTGCAAATTACTTGCGAACCCCGAAGATTTACTTCCCAAGAAGATAGGGGAAGAGGCAGCAGAGGTTATTATTTCCCTTAAAGACAAAGAAAAAAGTGCAATTATATTTGAAGTGGCTGATCTATGTTTTCATACTTTAGTGGCTTTAGGTAATTTCAATATTTCTCCTCAAGAAATATTTGAGGAATTAAAAAGAAGAAGAAAATGAGGTGATAAAATGGAAGATTATCCTCGTTGGAGAGACGGATTAACTGATCAATTATTTAAGGCAATATTGTTCCTAAAAAACAAAAAGGAGTGTTATAGTTTTTTTGAAGATTTAGCTACCATCAATGAAATTAAGGAATTTAGCCAGAGGCTTGAAGTAGCCCGAATGTTAAATGAGGGCTCTACCTATGAAGAGATTGCCCATAAAACGGGAGCAAGTTCAGCTACTATTAGCAGAGTAAAAAAGTGTTTAAATTATGGGGCCGATGGTTATAAATTAGTTATAGAAAGATTGTTTGGGAAAAAGAAATAGACAATGACCCAAAGCAAATAAAAAGGATTTTAAAAATATACTTTGTGCAAAAAATCACTTGACGAAATAGTTATTATTTGTTAAATTAAGTAAGTTATTAATACAAATAAAATATAGTACAATAAAAAAGTCATTCGATAAAGGGGAGTTTAATTGAATTGGGTAGAGAGCAGTATCGAAAAAAGATTATCAGTCCCAGCTAGTATTGGCAATAATAGTGAACGATGTTAGCAAGGGATTTTTTTATATTTTAAAATTTATTAAAAATAAATTAAAATAAGGAGAAGAAAGATGTATAAAAAATTATTTATTCCCGGTCCTACTCATGTTACCGAAGATGTTCTGCAAAAGATGGCTACTCCCATGATTGGTCACCGGACCAAAGAGGCTTCCAACCTGCAGAGAGGTATTAGCGATAGATTGCGAAAATTAATGTATACTGACACAGAAATCTTACTTTCCACCTCTTCCGGCAGTGGCCTGATGGAGGGAGCTGTTCGTTCCTGTACTCAAAAAAGAGCCGCAGTATTTTCCTGTGGTAATTTTGGCAATCGATGGTTTGCTATGGCAGAAGACAATAATGTGCCTGCAGATAAATTTGAAGTTGAATGGGGTAATCCTAATCTTCCGGAACAAATAGACCAAGTCTTAGCTACCGGTAAATATGACCTTATCACTGTAACCCATAATGAAACCTCAACCGGTATAATGAATCCAGTAGGAGAGATTGCTGAGGTGATGAAAAAATATCCAGAAGTAATATTCTGCGTAGATGCGGTAAGTTCCTTAGGCGGAGCTAAGATAGAAGTGGATAAGTGGGGAATCGATATCTGTATAACCTCAAGCCAGAAGTGTTTGGGTTTACCTCCCGGCTTATCTCTCTGTTCCATATCGGAAAAAGCCTTAGAGGCTGCTAAACAAGTTAAATTTAGAGGAACTTACTTTGATCTTTTACAGATATATAATTGTATCCAAAAGAAAGATTATCAATATCCTTCTACGCCTTCTCTGTCTCATATGGTTGCCTTGGATTATCAATTAGATAAGATATTAGAAGAAGGACTGGATAATCGTTTTGACCGCCATACCCGGATGGCTGATTATGTCAGGGCATGGGCAAAAGATAAATTTGCTCTCTTTGCTCAGGAAGAATTTGCCTCTAATACCGTAACCTGTGTAAAGAATAGCAGAGAAATTAGTGTAGGTGATTTAAATAAAGCTTTAGGCGAGAGAGGTTTTATGATTTCTAATGGTTATGGAAAACTAAAAGAGAAGACCTTTAGAATAGCCCACATGGCCGAACTTACCCTTACCGATATTAAAGAGCTTCTTTCTAATATTGATGAGATTTTAGGATTATAAGGAGAGATGAAGATGTTAAAAATATTAGTAACTGATGGAATGGATAAAGGTGCTATTCAAACCCTAAAGGGTTTGGGACATGAAGCAATAGAACAGTTCTTTGAACCCCAAGAGTTAAAAGAACAGGTGAAGAATTTTAATGTAATAATAGTGCGTTCTGCTACCAAAGTAAGAAAAGAGATCATCGATTCTGCCCTACAAACCGGAAATTTAAAGCTGATTATTCGAGGTGGAGTTGGAGTGGATAATATAGATGTAACTTATGCTGAATCGAAAGGGATAAAAGTAAGAAATACTCCCAAGGCAAGCAGTTCAGCTGTGGCAGAATTGACTTTGGGGCACATGTTTTGCCTGGCTCGGTTTATTGGAATTGCCAATGTTACTGTGAGAGAAGGTAAATGGAATAAAAAACAGTATAAAGGGATAGAGCTTTCCGGTAAAACTTTAGGGCTTATAGGATTTGGTAGAATCGGAAGAGAATTAGCTAAAAAGGCGAAGGCGTTAGAGATGAAGGTTATCTATAATGATATCTTGGGACCAGCCAAAGATTGTCCCGAATATTCTTTTGTTTCCCTGGATGAACTTCTGGCTTATTCGGATTTTATTTCCTTGCATGTACCGGGAAATAAAGATAAATCTCCCGTGATTAGTAAAGCAGAATTTACTAAAATGAAAGATGGAGCGTTTCTTATTAATTGTGCACGAGGCAGCGTAGTAGATGAGACAGCTTTACTGGAGGCCTTAAATTCCGGGAAGATTGCCGGAGCGGGGATTGATGTATTTCCCGAAGAACCTCCCCAGAATTTAGAGCTGATAAGACATGAAAAAATTTCAGTCACTCCCCATATCGGAGCATCTACCAAGGAAGCTCAAAAGAGAATTGGAGCCGAGATTATTTCCATTATCAAAGAAAATTTTTAAATAAAAAGGAAGAAAAAAATGCCAATAATCAAACCATTTAAAGCTTTCAGGCCCGAACCAAAGTTAGTGACCAAAGTAGCATCACCGCCCTATGATGTTCTAAATAGCGAAGAAGCCCGTCAATTAGTAAAAGATAATCCTCATTCTTTTCTTCACGTTAATAAAGCAGAGATAGATTTAGATTCTTCCGTAGACCATTATGACCAAAAGGTGTACGAAAAAGCCAGCGAAAATCTTAATAAGTTGATTATGGAAAGGGTGTATCTACAGGATGAGCAGGAGAAGATTTATATCTATAGACAGATAATGAAAGGAAAGGCTCAAACCGGATTAGTGGTCTGTGTTTCTATTGATGATTATCTCAAAGGAAAGATTAAGAAACATGAGAATACTCGGGAAGATAAAGAAAAGGATCGCATGAATCATATTGATTTTACTGGTGCTAATACCGGTCCGGTTTTTCTTACTTACAAAGTAAAAGATGAGATAAAGCAAATTATAAGCAGGTGGACTAAAGAAGAAAAACCGGTATATGATTTTACTTCAGAGGATGGAATTACTCACACTTGCTGGGTAATTGATGATAAATCAACAATTCGGCAGTTAGTAGAATCTTTTGAAGAAATTGATTATTTTTACATTGCCGATGGTCACCATCGGGCAGCAGCAGCGACCAAAGTAGGGTTGAAGAGAAGAGGAGAGTTTAAAGATTATACCGGGAAAGAAGAGTTTAATTACTTTCTGTCTGTCCTTTTTCCACATGACGAACTATATATTATGGACTATAATCGGGTAGTAGCCGATTTAGCAGGAAATTCACAAGAAGAATTTATCCAGAAAATGTCTGAAAAATATAGTATTGAAAAATATGGCGGGGAAGGCCCCTACCGACCGGAAGCAGGACATACTTTTGGCATGTATTTAAATAATTGCTGGTATAAACTAACTGCTAAACCGGGGACTTTTGATGAAAATGATGTAGTAGATAGTCTCGATGTATCGATATTGCAAAATAATCTACTTACCCCCATTTTAGGAATTAAAGACCCCCGAACAGATCAGAGAATAGAATTTGTAGGAGGAATTAGAGGTTTGGAGGAGTTAGAGAAAAGAGTAAAAGCAGGGATGAAAGTAGCTTTTTCACTACATCCCACTTCCATAGGAGAACTGATAAAAGTAGCTGATGCAAAAAGACTAATGCCTCCCAAATCGACCTGGTTTGAACCAAAACTGCGCAGCGGGATTTTTATTCATAAACTATAATTGGTATATAGTGTATATAGTTTAGAGTAAAGAAAATAGCGGATAGCGTTAGTACAGTAATAAGTAATGTGTAATGGTAGGGACTCAACTCATCGAGCCAGCAGAAAGATTACTAGAATAACTTGATTTGGATGAATCCGACCCTACGCTAAAATCATAACTCGTATGACATGTTATAATAGAAAAAAGATGATAAGAAGCGGTGTGTTAAATACCCCACATCAAAAAGGAAAATATTTTATTTTGAAAACAGGTATGAATATTAAAGAAGAAATAAAAGAACAATTAAATAAAAGAACTCTATTACTCGATGGAGCAATGGGTACCATGCTTCAATTGTATGGCCTTAAATCGGGAGAGTGCTCTGAAGAATGGAATATATCTCATCCTCAAGTAGTGCAAAAAATTCATCAAGAATATATAAAAGCTGGTGCGGATGTAATATTAACTAATACTTTTGGCGCTAGTAGAATTAAATTAAGAAGTTTTGGTAGAGAAGCTGATATTCTAAAAATAAATGAAATAGCAGTAAACATAGCTAAAAGTGCAATAGATAAAGAAGGAACTTTGGAAAAAAGAATATTTACTGCCGGTTCTGTAGGCCCCACAGGGAAGATACTAGAACCATATGGAGATTTAAAAGTAAGTGAGGTTTATGAAAACTACAAAGAGCAAGTTGTAATTTTAGAGAAAACAGGTGTAGATTTAATAATTTTAGAAACTTTTTATGATCTTGAGGAGATTAAAGCCGCCTTAAAGGCCACAAAAGAAAATACTGATTTAATGGTGATTGCCTCAATGACTTTTGATAAAAATCTAAAGACTATATATGGAGTTGACCCGGAAAGAGCAGTGACAGTTCTTGAAAATAAAGGAGCAGATGGGGTAGGGGCTAATTGTGGAACCGGTCCGGAAGTTTTATATAAAGTCTTGAAAATAATGAAGAAGGTAAGTAAGACTTATTTGATGGTTGAGCCTAATGCGGGGATACCTGAGCTGGTTAAAGATAAAGTAGTATATCCTGCATCTCCAAAAACAATGGCTGATTACACCGAAAAATTTGTTAAACTAGGATTAAATTTAATTGGTGGTTGTTGTGGTACTACACCCCTACATATTAAGACAATGTCCGCAAAAATAAAAAATTAATTATAATAAGTGTTACTCCAAGGTTAGAAATATAATAAATAAGAGAAAAAAATTCATCAAAATTTTTTGCTATTTTATTTGACATTTAAAATTAATTGTTATAGACTATATTTTAAATAAAAAAAAGTAAAAATTAGAAGGAAAAGTAAGTAGGCTAAAATTGCTAAAGAGAGCCAATGGTTGGTGTGAATTGGCAGCATAAGCCCACCGAAAGTCTCGCCTTCAAATATCATAGGTGAAACTCCAAAGTAGCCTATGACGCTAAAAGCGTTATACACAATCTAATGAGGGTAAAGATATTTATTATCTTTACTGAATTAGGGTGGTACCACGAATAACTTTCGTCCCTATTTTAGTCTTTATGGACTAAGATAAAGATGGAAGTTTTTTTGTTTTTTGGGAGTATGTCTAGGGTTCCGTCTAATCAATTCTGATTAGAGTCTGGACCGAGTGGCATAAAATGCTAATACCTTAAAGGTTAGCATTACACCGTGGGAAGAAAATGCCCCAGCGGATAGGTCCCTTTTGTTTAACTAACAAAATGGATTTATTTGCTGGGGCATTTTTATATGCAAAAACAAAATGAAACTTGGAAAATGGTCAGATAACTTATTCAAATTATAGAAAGGAGATGAGTTACATGAGATTAACTGGAGCGCAAATAGTAGTAGAATGTTTAAAAAAAGAAGGTGTAAAAGTAATATTCGGCATCCCAGGTGGGGTAATGATGCCTCTATATGATGTCCTTTATAGTGAAAAGTCTATAAAACACATACTTACCAGGCATGAACAAGGGGCAGCACATGCTGCTGACGGGTATGCCCGTGCTACCGGTAAAGTGGGGGTGTGCATGGCTACTTCCGGACCGGGAGCTACCAATTTGGTAACCGGTTTGGCCAATGCCCACCTTGATTCTATCCCTTTGCTAAGGATATTCATTACTTTTCCGCCAAGATTATAGATCCAATCGACTGATTCTGTCTTATCTACAAATCCCAAAATTTCTATCTTCTCTACACAGTTAGCCTTTTTAGCCCAATCGATTATTTCGGCCACAGATTGTTCTTCTCCTTTGCTCACTTTAGCACTGGCAATTTCAATTCTATCTACTTTTACATCTTCCAGTAAAATCTTGGCAATGGTTACTTTCTCCTGGGGAGAATAACTTACACCCTTCATTTGTTCTCCGTCTCTTAAAGTAGTATCCATTATTTCTATTTTCTTGTTCATTTTAATCACTTCCTTTTATATTAGTCGTTAGTACTTAGTTAGCTAGTTAACTGATTTGTTGGTTAATTAGTTTAGTGAATATCGTATATCGCATGAAAAAACTAGAATTCAGGTGTCCCCTTTGTCATTCCCGTGAAAACGGGAATCTATCTTTCTTTATTCTCCGTCACCTGCGGGTACGATGCATCGTACCCGATATATTACACATTACGGGTGGAAACGAGATCTGTTCTTATTTTTTCTTTCTCTTGCATTTTTTTAACCAGCTAACCGGGTAACTAACCAACCAACTAACAATGAGTAGCTGAAGCTGAATTATAAGCTATTCTATTTACTGCCTTAAGATAAGCTCTTATGCTAGCTTCTAAGGTATCAGTACTTGTACTTCTGCCTGTAAAGATATTCCCTTTCTCATCACTTATCTTTAGCGTCGCCTCCCCTTGAGCATCCTTACCTCTAGTTAAAGCTCGCACATTGTAATCTACTAATTTTAGCTTAAATTTGGTAATACGATCTATTGCATTAAAAGAAGCATCTACCGGACCATCTCCACAGGCTGCATCCTCATATTTTTTGTCCTGATATAATAATCTTACTGTCGCGGTTGGCAAAGTACTATTACCAGTATTTACATGAAAATAGTCCAGTTGAAAGGTCTCTGGGATTTTGCCTATTATCTCCTCAGATACAATTGCCTCTAAATCTTCAATAAAAATCTCTTTCTTTTTATCTGCTAACCTCTTAAATTCTTCAAATACTTCATTTAATTTTTCTTTATCTAAAGTATAACCCATCTCCTCTAACTTCTTCTTAAGAGCGTTCCGTCCTGAATGTTTTCCTAAAACCAAACTATTGCTTTCTAAACCTACTGATTGAGGAGTCATAATTTCGTAGGTTGTAGGTTCTTTTATTATCCCAGCTTGATGTATACCTGCCTCGTGAGCAAAAGCGTTTTTCCCTACTATTGCTTTATTGGGCTGAACCGTAAAGCCTGTTAATTTACTCACTAATCTACTAATAGGATATATTTGTGTGGAATTAATCCGGGTAACTTTGTGATAAATATCCTTCCTGGTTTGAAGAGCCATAACAGTCTCTTCCAAAGAAGCATTTCCCGCCCTCTCGCCAATGCCATTTATAGTGCACTCTATTTGAGTAGCCCCATTTTTTATTGCTTCCAAAGAATTGGCCACAGCTAACCCCAGGTCATTATGACAATGAACACTAATAATTACCTTTTCGATATTAAAAACATTTTCTTTAATATCTTTTATTAATCTGCCAAATTCTTCTGGTTGGGCATACCCTACTGTATCAGGCACATTTATTATAGTAGCACCAGCTTTGATTACTTCTTCAAAAATTCTGTATAAAAATTCTTTCTCGCTTCTGCTGGCATCTTCAGCTGAAAATTCCACTTCCGGACAGAGCTTACAGGCGTATTTTACCGCCTCAACTGCCTGCTCTAAAACTTGTTCAGGAGAAAGCTGTAATTTATATTGCATATGGATAGGAGAAGTAGCAATAAAAGTATGGATTCGTGGCTTTTTGGAATATTTAACTGCTTCCCAAGCACGTTCAATATCTTTCTTTACTGTTCGAGCTAAACCAGCAATAGTACAACCTTTAATGTTTTGAGCTACCAACTTTACCCCTTCAAAATCCCCTGGAGAAGCAATAGGGAAACCAGCTTCTATGACATCTACATTAAGATTTTCTAATTGCCTGGCTACCTCCAATTTTTCATCAGTATTGAGTGATGCACCCGGACATTGCTCTCCATCTCGAAGTGTAGTATCAAAAATGATTATATTATCTATCATCTTATTTTCCCCCCATTTCGCTCTAATATTTTTATCTTGAAACATTTACTCGGAATAGTAACTTCCGATTATTTTAATAAAAGTAGTACATTCCTCTAAAGATTTTAATGCTTCTTGAGTTTTTTTCTCATGTAACCCTTTTTCAAAATCAGTATAAAAGATATATTCCCACGGTTCTCTTTTGCTAGGTCGTGATTCTAATCTGTTTAAATTGATATCTCTTAAAGCAAATTCTTTAAGACAGCGATAAAGCGCTCCAGGCTTACTCACTACTGCAAAAATAATTGAAGTTTTATTATTTTTAGTATCTAAATTCATTTCGGGTGATAAAATTAAAAAACGAGTATAATTGAATTTATTGTCCTGAATGTTTAAACTTAATATTTTTAAACCATAGAGTTCTGCCGCCCAACTACTGGCAATAGCAGCTATATTATTTTCCTTAGCCTCTTTAATCATCTTTACACTCCCGGCAGTATCATATGCAGAGATAACCTGACAGGAAGGTAGATTTCTTGATAAAAATTTTTCACACTGAGCCAGTGCTTGAGGATGAGAATATACCCTTTCAATTAATTTAAAATCAATTTCTTCCTTAGTTATTAAACAATGTTCAACCTTTAACTTCACTTCTCCCACCGCAAATAATTCTTGGTGTAATAAAAGGTCATGGACCTCATTTATCCCGCCGGTCTGAGAATTTTCTGTAGGCAAAATACCGTATTCGGCTTCTTTGTCAGTTATCCTTTGGAACACTCCCTTAAAAGTTTTACAAAGTATAGGTTGTATGGAAGAACCAAAAAACTTAATAGCTGCAATCTCACTAAAGGCTCCCCTTTCTCCCTGCAATGCTACTCTATTTTGCAAATTTTTCACCTCACTTATTAATTCACCAATTTACCAATTCTCCAATTAGCCAAGTAACCAATTAACTAATTTTACACGTTACACGCTATTCCTCTTTGCTATATACTATCTTATTCTGACTTCTGACTTCTGACTTCTTCTTTCCTAACTATACGCAATACAATATTATTTTTCTATCCAGGGCATCATGCTTCGCAGTTCTTTCCCCACTTTTTCAATAAGAAAACCCGCTTCTTTATTACGCATAGCCCTAAAGTAAGGTCGTCCTACCTGATTCTCGATAAGCCAGTCTCTTGCAAACTCCCCACTCTGAATTTCTTCTAATATTTTTTTCATCTCTTTTTTAGTTTCTTCGCTTATAATTCTCTTGCCAGATTTTAAATCTCCATACTCCGCAGTATTACTGACACAGTCCCTCATATGAGTAATTCCGCCTTTATAAATCAGATCAACTATTAGTTTTAATTCATGCAAACATTCAAAATAGGCAATTTCCGGTTGATAACCAGCCCCTACCAAAGTATCAAAACCTGCTTGAATTAAGGCAGTTACACCACCGCAAAGCACTGCCTGCTCTCCAAAAAGGTCAGTTTCGGTTTCTTCTTTAAAGGTAGTCTCTATTACACCAGCTCGGGTTCCGCCTATTGCCCAAGAATAAGCCAAGGCAATATCTTTAGCATTTCCGGAGTAATCCTGAAATACAGCTATTAAATTAGGTACACCCTTTCCGTCAACATACATTTTACGAAGCATCTGACCCGGGCTTTTAGGAGCAACCATAATTACATCCACATTTTTAGGTGGAATAATTTGACCAAAATGGATATTAAATCCATGAGAAAACATTAAGACATTACCTTCTTTTAAATTTTTTCCTATTCCATCTCCAAAATATACCCGACCCTGTACTTCATCAGGAATTAAAATCTGTATTACATCCGCTTTTTTAGCTGCTTCAGCAACACTCAGTACCTTTAAGCCATCTTTTTTAGCCAACTCTATAGATTTGCTTCCTTCGTATAACCCCACAACAACATTAATACCACTATCATGCAAATTAAGAGCTTGCGCTCTTCCTTGACTTCCATAACCTATTACAGCGACCATCTTCCCTTCTAAAAATTCTTTTTTTACATCCTTATCATAATAAATCTTAGCCATTTTTTTAATACTCCTTTTTATTTTGATTTTTTGTCTAATTTTTAAAACCGATCAGTTTTACACATTACTCTTATTATTCTTAAACAATCTATTTTATCTTTTGAAAAAATTATTTATTCGGCTTATTTTTTAGCACTGAAGTAGTAGCGCTCCCCCTGGATAGGGCAATTTTCCCGGTCCGGACAACCTCTTTTAAACCAAAAGGACGCAATAGTTCAATCAGTGCATTAATCTTTTCCTCTGTGCCGGTAGTTTCAATGGTTACTATCTGGCTGTTCACATCAATTATATTTGCTCTAAAAATATCTACCGTTTGAATTATTTCCGAGCGGGCGGGCAAGGAATGAGTATTTACTTTGATTAAAGCTAATTCTCTTTCAACTGAATTTTTAGGAGAAATATCTTTAACTCTAATCACATCAATCAATTTATTTAGCTGTTTAGTTATCTGTTCCAAAACCCGTTCATCTCCTTTGACTACAATAGTCATCCTGGAAATATTAATTTCTTCGGTATGGCCAACCGCCAGACTCTCAATATTAAAACCACGACGGGTAAATAAACTGGCCACTCTCGCCAATACACCGGAATGATCTTTTACTAAAACTGATATAGTATGTCTCATTATTATTCAACTCCTATCATTTTAGATATCGGTGAACCTGGGTTCACCATAGGAAAGACATTTTCTTCTTTGGGAATAAGGCAATCAATTAAAACAAATTTATCTGAGGAAAGGGCTTTTTCTAAAGCAGGATATAATTCCTGTTTTTTATTCACTCTTATTCCCGTTCCTCCATAAGCTTCAACCAACTTTACAAAATCAGGATTGCCATTTAAAGTAGTTTCTGCATATCTTTTATTAAAAAATAGTTCCTGCCATTGTCTTACCATTCCCAAATAACCATTATTCATAATAATCACTGTAACAGCTATATTATTATATACAGCAGTTGCAATTTCTTGTTGGTTCATTTGAAAACTGCCATCCCCCGAAATACAAATGACTGTTTTTTCAGGACAACCTACCTTTGCACCAAGAGCAGCAGGAAAACCATATCCCATTGTCCCCAATCCTCCCGAGGAAATAAAACTGCGAGGTTCAGTATACTGATAATACTGAGCAGCCCACATTTGGTGTTGCCCCACACTGGTAACAATAATGGTATTATCCTTAGCAATTTTATTAATTGTTTCCATAATATATTGTGGTTTTAGCTCTTCGTTGTTAATATATTTTAAGGGATATTTTCTTTTAAAGTCTTCTATCGTGCTTAACCACTCTGTTTCTTTCTTTTTAAGAATATATTTATTTAATTTTTCTAATATATTCTTGACATCGCCTATAATGGGGATATCTACTAAAACATTTTTACCTACCTCTGCTGGATCGATATCAACATGGATTACCTTGGCTTTTGAACCAAACTCATCTAATTTTCCGGTAATTCGATCATCAAATCTTACCCCTAAAGCAATAATTAAATCAGCATCAGTTACGGCGTAATTTGCGCAGGCAGTGCCATGCATACCTAACATTCCCAAAGATAGAGTGTGAGTTTCGGGGAAAGAGCCTAAACCCATTAAAGTTGTAGTAACCGGGATATTAGTTTTAAGAGCCAAATCTCTTAATTCTGAAGAAGCATTTGAGGAAATTACTCCTCCTCCTGCATAAATAATCGGCTTTTTTGCATTTTTAATTTCTTGTACTGCTGCCTTAATTTGTTTAACGTTCCCATTAAAGGTTGGTTTATAACTATTTAGACTAATGCTTTCAGGGTATTTAAACTCAGTTTGAGCTAATTGAATATCCTTGGGTAAATCTACTAATACTGGCCCAGGCCTTCCTGTACGAGCGATATAAAAAGCTTCCCGTATGATACTGGCTGTATCTTTTACGTCTCTCACTACATAATTATTTTTTGTGATGGGTAAAGTAATACCGCTAATATCTACTTCTTGAAAAGCATCAGTTCCGATTAAGTTAGTAGAAACCTGTCCAGTAAAAGCCACCAAAGGGATAGAATCAAGGTGGGCATTGGCCAAACCGGTTACCAAATTGGTAGCTCCCGGTCCGGAAGTAGCCATGCACACCCCCACTTTACCGG
>ASPC01000014.1 GCA_000405345.1 Atribacteria bacterium SCGC AAA255-N14 | reverse complement strand
TCAGGTAGATGAAATAAAAAAGATTAAGTTGGATAATAAAGAAATAGTAGTAGTTTCTATTACTCTAATCGATTCAAAAAGAAAGGAAAACTTAGTAGGTTCTACGGAAATTAAAAATGACTTCAATAAGGCAATAGTAAAAGCAATCCTTAAAGCAACTAATCGTAGAATTTTGACAAAAGAAAAATAAATAAAAAATTAGGTCGGTGAGGCCCTTATTTAGAACTAATAATAATACAATAAAAGATGTAGCAGTTTCTTGAGCGAAGCGAAGCGGTTTTGAATGTTGGAAAAACAAATAGAAACCGTGGAGGTGCTAACGATGAAGATTAATAAGGCAAAACTAATTAGCCTATTAATTAGTGTCATGGCTTTACTATTAGCTGGTGGCGCTAAAGTTCATGTAAGATAATATGAACAATAAGGCACACCGACCTAATTTTATTTATTATTGAAGAGGTAATACAGTTTGTCTTTGAAATTAAAAATTTACATTATAGTAATAATAGGATCGGCAATTGCTCTTTTTATATATTTAATACCTTCTTTGCCTTCATTGACTAATATGTGGCCTGTACTTATTTTTTTTCTTACTATATCTGCCTTTGCTGAATACATTTATGTTGAGTTGCCTACTGGAAGCGGTATAAGCATTGGTTTTCCTGTAGATTTTGTGCTGATTTTAGTCTATGGGCCGGCCTTAGCAATGTTAATAACCAGTTTTAGCGCATTAATAAGTGAAACAGTAGAGAGGAAAATATCCTGGTATAAAATAATATTTAATGCTGCTCAACAAGCTTTATCAGCCGGAATTGCGGGCCTCCTTTATCAATATAGTGGTGGAATTATAGGTTTTCAAAATTTTTTTAAATTTATCTTTCCAGCTGCTTTATGTGCCTTTATTTACCCTATTATAAATTTAATATTGGTTAATATATTTATATCTTTAGAAAAAAGGATTAAGATTACTACAGTTTGGAGAATCAATTTTAAAGATATATTGCCTAGTTATTTAGCAGAAGCCCCCATGGGTTTTCTTATGGCTATCGTCTATGTAGATGTTGGGGTTGTAGGAATTTTATTATTCTTTCTCCCTTTATTGCTGGCTCGCCGTTCTTTTGAATTATATACTAAAATGCGGAAAGTATATTTGGATACCATTCGCGCTTTAGCGGCGGCTATTGATGCCAAAGACCCCTATACCAAAGGTCATTCAGAAAGAGTGGCGGAAACCTCTGTAGCTTTGGCTCAAGAATTGAATTTGCCCGGTCAGGAGATTGAGAATATAGAATATACCGCTTTGCTGCATGATATAGGAAAGATTGGCATAGCGGATAACATTTTAGGAAAGAATAGTAGTTTAACTGATAAAGAGTTTGATAAAATAAAAGAACATACAGTTATGGGAGCTAAGATTATAGAACCGGTGGATTTTTTAAAGAATTCATATGAAGCAATCTATCACCATCATGAAAAATATAATGGTGCTGGTTATCCGGATGGATTAAAAGAAAAAGATATACCTCTGTCTGCCAGAATAATTGCCGTAGCCGATGCCTATGATGCCATGGGTTCTGACCGTCCTTACAGAAAAAAGTTAAGTAAAGATAAAATATTAAATGAGTTAAAGGACCAATCCGGCAAACAGTTTGACCCTGAAATAGTTAAAGCTCTTCTTTCGGTCCTTGATAGAGAAAGAGAAAAATAAATGTTATATCTCTATATTATAATTATTTCTATTATAATAGGACTGCTTCGTAATGGTAAATTAAGCAGTTTGAGCCAGATTTCACTAAAGAAAATAGAATTAATAGTATTAGCCTGTTTAATTCAGGCTGGATTAATCTTTCTGGGGTCAAGAGAAATAAAATTTGTTCTCGATTATAGTTCTTCTATGATAATTTTTTCTTATATTGTTCTTCTGTTGGCAGTCTGGCATAATAAAGAACTAAAAGGAATGAATTTTATCGCTCTGGGGATAATCTTTAATTTTGTAGTTATTATAGCCAATGGCGGGCATATGCCGGTATTATTGAACAGTTTATATAAAGTAGGGTTAGATATAGATAGTTTTGCTCTGGTATTAAAAGAAGGTACTTATGTTACCCACACTCTGATAACAGAAAAGACCTTATTTAGATTTTTAGCCGATGTTATACCCTTGTCTCCCCCTTTCCCTGACCCTTCGGTGATAAGTGCGGGAGATTTTTTAATGTTTTATGGGGTGTTTAGCTTAATTCAAAATGCAATGTTGAAGAAAGAACTGAATCCAGAAGAGAATGAACAGAAGTCAGAAGCCAGAATTCAGTATTCAGGATAATCTTAAATTTTAAATTATAGATTTATAATTATGTATGGATTATTATAATCCATTTTGACTCCTGAATTCTGAATACCTAATTAATTACAAAATATTTTTAAACTTTTCGCTAAAAAAAAATAAAAAGGAAAAGATAATTATGTTTGATTGGACCAAAAAGATATTTGGTGACCCTGACGAAAAAGAATTAAAAAGACTGCAACCAATTGTAGAAAAGATAAACAACTATGAACCAGATATTTCAAAAATGAATGATGAGAGATTAAAACATAAGACTCCTGAATTTAGAGAGAGATTAGGTAAAGGGGAAACTCTGGATGATATTCTTCCTGAAGTTTTCGCAGTCGTTCGAGAAGCAGCTAAACGAGTTACCGGAATGAGACCTTTCGATGTTCAGCTTATAGGGGGAATTGTTTTACACCAGGGTAAAATAGTCGAGATGGCTACCGGAGAAGGTAAAACTTTAGTGGCTACTATGCCGGCATATTTAAATGCTTTAGGCGGTAACAGCGTGCACATTGTTACCGTGAATGATTACCTGGCTAAACGAGATAGGTATTGGATGGGAGAAATTTACGAGTTTTTAGGATTAGAAGTAGGCTTAATTCAGCATGATATGGCAATCAGTGAGCGAAAAAAAGCCTATGAAGCAGATATAACCTACGGGACTAACAACGAATTTGGTTTTGATTATTTAAGAGATAATATGGCAATTCGTTTGGAAGATGTAGTTCAGAGGGGCTATGATTTTGCTATTGTTGACGAAGTGGACAGCATTTTAATTGATGAAGCCAGGACTCCTTTAATTATTTCCGGTCCTACCGATGAATCGACTAAAATATACCAGCAAGTAAATAGAATTGCTACCCGCTTACAGGAAGAGGTAGATTACAAAGTATATGAAAAAGAGAAGACAATTACTATAACCGAAGTAGGAGTTACCCGCATCGAAGGATTGCTGCAGATAAAGAATCTATATGATGAGAAAAATATGAGTGTCCAACATCATATTATCCAAGCCCTAAAAGCACAAAGATTGTTTAAAAAAGATGTTGATTATATAGTAAAAGATGGGGAAGTGATTATTGTAGATGAATTTACCGGGAGATTAATGTTTGGGAGACGATACAGTGATGGTCTTCATCAGGCTATTGAAGCAAAAGAAGGGGTAGTAATTGCTCGCGAAAATCAGACTTTGGCTACTATAACTTTCCAGAATTATTTTAGATTATACAAAAAACTTAGTGGTATGACTGGTACTGCCAAGACTGAAGAAGAAGAATTTATCCATATCTATAACCTCCCGGTAGTGGTTATTCCTCCTAATAAAGAATTAATTAGGTATAATTATGCAGATGTTATTTATAGGACTGAAAAAGAAAAGTTTAAAGCAGTTATTAAAGAGATAGTTGAAGTTCATAAGATGGGAAGGCCTGTATTGGTTGGGACGGTATCAATCGATAAATCAGAAACACTGAGTAGATTGTTAAAGAAAGAGAATGTTGGACACAATGTCTTAAATGCAAAAAATCACGAGAGAGAAGCAGAGATAATAACTCAAGCAGGCCAGGGTAAAAATGTAACTATTTCGACTAATATGGCTGGACGAGGAACTGATATTGTCCTGGGTGAAGGGATAGCTAAATTAGGGGGTTTGCATGTAGTTGGAACGGAAAGACATGAAAGCAGGCGTATAGATAACCAGTTAAGAGGTAGATCGGGAAGACAGGGTGACCCCGGTTCATCCCGCTTCTTTCTTTCTTTAGAAGATGATCTCATGCGGCTCTTTGGATCTGATCGGATTTCTGGAATTATGGAAAAGTTAGGTATGGAGGAAGATATTCCTATTGAACATCCTTTAGTTAGCAAATCGATAGAGAGTGCTCAGAAAAAAGTAGAGGGAAGAAATTTTGAGATAAGAAAACAGCTTTTAGATTTTGATAATGAAATGGAATACCAGAGGAAGGTAATCTATGAACAACGGAGGATGGTATTAGAGAGTAAAGATGTTAAAGAACATGTTTTAGAAATGGTAAAAGACACTATAGAGGATATCTTGAAGAGTTATACCAATAAAGAAATTTATCCTGAAGAATGGGATTGGTCAGGGCTTAAAGATCATATTAACCAAATTTTCTCTATTTCACTGGTTATTCCCGAGGAAGAAATTCCAAAGCTATCTATCCCAAAATTACAGGACATTTTAACAGAAAAAGCTTTTGAGATATATGAATTACGGGAAAAAGAATTTACACCGCCTTTGATGAGACAGATTGAAACGATGATTGTTCTTCGGGTGGTAGATCGGGAATGGAAAGACAATCTACGACGTTTAGATGAATTAAAACAGGGTATAGGTTTAAGAGCTTATGGACAGAAAGACCCTTTAATGGAATATCATTTTGAAGCCCACAATATGTTTCAAGAAATGATCAACGGTATGAAAGAAGAAGTAGTAAAATTTATTTGTAAAGTCAGGCTTAAAAAAG
>ASPC01000013.1 GCA_000405345.1 Atribacteria bacterium SCGC AAA255-N14 | reverse complement strand
CATACTCACTCTGTTTTGTTAGAGTTGTTTACCGATAGTGGAATAGGAACAGAAATTATCCCTTAATTAGTGTAATCTAAATAAAATTTGTATAGTCACCATTATAGATATTAAATAAGGAGGACCAAAGGTTATGAGAACTAAACAATTAATAGAAAATGAAAAAAAATATTTGATGCAGACATATACCAGACCGGCGATGATATTAGACAAAGGCGAGGGGATGAAGGTATGGGATTTGGAAGGAAAACAATACTACGATTTTATCGGTGGTATAGCAGTAAATGCCCTGGGATACAGTCATCCTAAATTAGTTCAGGCTATTAAAAATCAGGCAGAAAAATTAATTCATTGTTCCAATCTTTATTATAGCGAACCACAGATAATTTTAGCTCAAATGTTGGTGGAAATTTCTTGTGGGGATAAAGTATTTTTTGGTAATAGTGGAGCAGAGGTAAATGAAGGCGCTATTAAGATTGCAGTTAAATATTTTAAAGATCAAGGTAAAGATAGGCACAAGATAATCTATATGAAAAATTCCTTTCACGGAAGAACCATTGGTACTTTAGCAGCAACTGGAAAATATAAATATCAGAAAGATTATCTTCCTCTTTTGCCTAAATTTAAGCAAGCTATATTTAATGATCTTAATTCAGTTAAAGAAGTAGTTGATGATCAGGTAGCAGCAATTATAGTAGAACCGATTCAGGGTGAGGGCGGAATTAATATTGCCAGTAAAGAATTTATAGAAGGATTAAGAGAGTTATGCGACAAAAAGGATATGTTATTAATTTTTGATGAAATCCAATGTGGTTTAGGAAGAACCGGAAAAATATTTGCCTACCAATATTACAATGTAGAGCCGGATATCTTAACTCTTGCTAAATCCTTAGGAGGAGGAATACCTATCGGAGCTTTGATTGCCAAAGAGAAAGTAGCCTCCTTTTTTAAACCCGGTGATCACGGAACTACTTTTGGGGGTAATCCAGTGGCTTGCGCAGCAGCAATTGCTTTTTTAAAGGCTTTACAAGAAGAAAATTTAATAACAAAATGCAAAGAGAAAGGAGAGTATTTTAAAAAGAAAATAGAAGAACTTAAAGAAAAGTATCCTAAATTTATTAAAGAAGTAAGAATAATAGGTCTAATGGTGGGATTAGAAATAAAAAAAGATGGTCCGGAGGTAGTAAAAAAGTGCTTAGAAAAAGGGGTATTAATTAATTGTACAGCGGGTAATGTTTTACGCTTCTTACCGCCGTTAATTGTAAAGGAAGAAGAAATAGATTATCTAATAGAAGTTTTAGATAAAATTTTTAAAATAAAATAATAAAAAATAAAAAGGAGTATAGAAAAATGAAAAAAATGAAAAAAGTAGTATTGGCTTATTCAGGAGGATTGGATACTTCAGTAGCCATCAAATGGCTAAAAGAAAATTATTGTGATGAAGTAATTGCAGTAGCAGTTGACGTGGGTCAGAATAGTGATTTAGAATATGTAAAAGAAAAAGCTCTTAAAGTTGGAGCGAGTAAATCTTATGTTATTGATGCCAAAGAAGAATTTGCAAAGGAATATGTTCTACCGGGGCTGCAAGCAGGTGCGGTTTATGAGTCAAAATACCCTTTAGCTACAGCTTATTCTCGACCCTTAATTTCCAAAATTATGGTTGAGATTGCCGAGAAAGAACAGGCGGAAGCTATTGTTCATGGCTGTACCGGCAAAGGTAATGATCAAGTAAGATTTGAAGTATCTATCGCTGCTTTAAACCCAAAATTGCAGGTAATCGCTCCGGCTCGAGAATGGGGGTTTACCCGGGAAGAAGAAATTGAATATGCCAAAAAATATAATATTCCTGTTCCCGTAGATGTGGAAAATCCATACAGTGTGGATCAGAATTTATGGGGAAGATCATGTGAGTGTGGGGTTTTAGAGGATCCCTCTGTAGAGCCACCGGAAAAAGGAGTTTACGAATGGACGATAAGCCCGGAAAAGGCTCCTGACAAACCAACTTATCTGGAAATATATTTTGAAAAAGGAGTACCGCAGAGTATAAATGGAGAGAAGATGTCTCTGGTAAATTTAATTTTGAGTTTAAATAAAATTGGAGGAGAAAATGGAGTAGGCAGAGTAGATATGGTAGAGAATAGACTGGTAGGAATTAAATCTCGAGAAATCTATGAATGTCCAGGGGCAATTATCTTATTAAAGGCATATCAATCCCTGGAAGGTTTGGTTTATCCTCGAGAATTATTTCATTTTAAACAGATTATTTCTCAAAAATATTCTGAATTAACCTACTATGGACTATGGTTTTCTGCCTTAAAAGAGGCGTTGGATGGTTTTGTAAAAGTAATTAAAGATAAGGTAAACGGGACCATAAAAGTAAAATTATTTAAAGGTAATTGTGTGGTAGTAGGAAGAAAATCTAAAAATTCTCTCTATGATTTTAATTTGGCTACTTATGACCAGGGTGATACTTTCAACCAGGATTTTGCTAAGGGATTTATAGAACTCTGGGGTCTGCCTACCAAAGTGTATTCTTCGGTAAGCAGGAAAAATAAATAGCGTAGAGCGTTTGGCGTATAGAAATACAGTGATTAGTAACATGTAATTAGTAATAAGTTTCAGGTTGCAAGTTTCAAGTTACAGGTTTTATTTTGTTTAGTTAGCTATTATTTCCTCCTCCTTGAGGGGGGAGGATTAAGGTGGGGGTGAAGATAATGGAAAAGCTATGGGGTGGAAGATTTAAAAAAAGTACAAATAAAGAGATGGAAAAATTTATTTCTTCCCTCTCTTTTGATAAAAAATTAGTAAAATACGATCTCTTAGGGAGTATTGCCCACGCTCAGATGTTAGGGAAATGTAAAATTATCATTAAAGAAGAAAAAGATAAAATTGTTGAGGGACTAAAGCAAATCCTTAAAGAAATGCAAGAGAACAAATTAGAAATTGCTGCTGGGGAAGCAGAAGATATTCATTCCTGGGTAGAGAATAAGTTAAAAGAAAAGATAGGGGTTGTGGCTGGGAAGTTACACACTGCTCGAAGCAGAAATGATCAGATAGCTCTTGATGAGCGGATGTATTTAAAAGAAGAAGATCTAAAAACCCAGGATTTACTTAAAGACTTACAGAAATCACTTTTGTCATCTGCTCAGAAAAATTTAGGGATAATTATGCCAGGATATACCCATCTTCAGCATGCTCAGCCCCTTCTTTTTTCTCATCATCTTATGGCTTATTTTTATATGTTTGAACGGGATAAGGGAAGGATGCAAGATTTATATAAAAGAATTGATGTTTTACCCCTGGGCTCTGCTGCTTTAGCAGGCACTTCTTTTCCTATTGATAGAGAATTTGTAGCTTCACAACTTGGTTTTAGCGGAATTTCAGAGAATAGTCTTGATGCGGTAAGTGATAGAGATTTTATTTTAGAATTTTTGTCTGCTTCAGCTATCCTGATGATGCATTTAAGCCGCTTAGGAGAAGAATTAGTTTTATGGTCTTCGCAAGAATTTAATTTTATTGAATTGGATGATTCATTTTGTACCGGAAGCAGTATTATGCCCCAAAAGAAAAATCCCGATGCCGCAGAATTAATCAGAGGAAAAACCGGGCGGATCTATGGAAATTTAATAAATCTTCTAACTATGATGAAAGCCTTACCCCTGGCTTATAATCATGATATGCAGGAAGATAAAGAACCTTTATTTGATACTGTATCTACTTTGGAAACTTCTTTATTCTTAATGAGTAAGATGATAGAGACCATGCAGATTAATAAAGAAAAGATGGAGAAGAGCACCAAGGGTGATTTTTCTACCGCTACCGAATTAGCAGATTATTTGGTAAAGAAGGGTTTAACTTTTAGAGAAGCCCATAAATTAGTAGGCAGCATGGTTATTTATTGTTTGGAAAACAAGAAACTTTTAGAAGACTTAGTTATATCGGAATTAAAATCATTTCATAAAAGTTTCAATAAAAAAACTTTAGAAATTATAAAACCTATGTCTGCTGTTGAGGCCAAGGATTCTTTTGGAGGGACTTCTTTAAATAGAGTTAAAGAATCTATCCAGAAAGCCAAGCAGATATTAGAAGAAAAATAATGATTAAATTAAGTATGATTATAACCCAATAAGTAAATAAAACAGTAATGTAGGGGCACGATGTATCGTGCCCCTACAACCATCTACAACCAATTGTCATTCCCTCGAAAGAGGGAATCCAGCATTTTTCCACATTTTTCTCTTATCAAGAAGAGCAATTAAAATAAGGGTTACAGAAACTTTTAGAAAAAATATGAAAAAAATTTAAAATATTTTTTAAAAAAAGAAGGATTTTTGAAAAACATGTAGTATAATGCTATATATAGAATAAAGTATAATGTATACAATTTTAAATCCCGTTTATATTTTGCCGATAAACAATTAATTATTTTTACTAGAGGGAAAAATAAAAAGATGGAAAATAATTTAAAGATAGAAGGGTATGAATTATTAAACCAAAAGGTTTATCGCGTGTTGAAAGAAGCGATTATTAAAGGATTTTTAGAGCCAGGAACTAAATTATTAGAAAATAAAATTGCTGAAAAAATGCAGGTAAGTAGAACTCCGGTTAGAGAAGCTATGCAAAAATTAGTAGCTGAAGGATTTGTAAAGACGACTCCAAATCAGACAATGGTTGTGACCGAAGTTTTTCCCGAAGATGTAAAGGAAGTTTTACAAATTCGTGGAGTATTGGAAGGATTAGCTGCTCGTATTACTGCTAAAAAAATTAACCGACAAGAAATAGGTGAATTAGAGAATGTTGTTGCACAAATGAGTCTCCATGTTAGCAAAGAAAATTTATCATCTTATTGCAAAGCAGATGATGAATTCCATGATCTTATATTAAATATCTGTGGGAATAAATGGATAATTCAAATACGTGATAATTTAGGTAGTTTCATTTATAGATTTCGAATTAAGTCTCTTAGTGTCCCTGGAAGATTGGAATGCTCTTTAGAGGAACATCAAAAAATTATGGAATCTTTAAAAAAACATAATTCAGAAGAAGCAGATAAATTAAGCCAGATACATATGGAAAATACAGTAATTAACATATTAAAAAATGTAGCAAAAGAAGAAAATGAAAATAATACTAGGCAAAGTTAAATCCATTTGGGAATATTCCTACGATTATCTATTGCGATATAATTCTTAAAGATGGATTGAATGGAAATAATTATAATTAAGGTAAAATACATGTTTAAAAAAATATTTAAATATTTAGTATGAAATATATATAACCGAGGGAGTAAATATGTCATTAATTAATGTGAATAAAAAATGGTGTAA
Source organism: Atribacteria bacterium SCGC AAA255-N14 (assembly GCA_000405345.1). The sequence goes on along the minus strand of ASPC01000013.1, from coordinate 18,939 downwards.
AAAATGTAATATTTGCATTGATTTATGTCCAAGTAATGCTTTAACTTCAGATGAAGAAGGTTATCCAAGATTGATCGATAAGAAGTTATGCACTAGATGTAAATTATGCGAATTAAGATGCCCTGATTTAGCAATTGAAGTAGAGGTGATAAAAAAATGAATAATAAAGTTTTAATGCAAGGAAATCAGGCTGTTGCAGAAGCAGCACTTATTGCCGGCGTAAAAGTAGTCGCTGGATATCCTATAACTCCGTCTACAGAAACAATTGAAATTTTATCAAAAAAATTACCTTCTGTGGGAGGAAGGTTTATTCAGATGGAAGATGAAATAGCAAGTATTGGAGCCATCATTGGTGCATCAGCTGCCGGGAAAAAGGCGATGACGGCAACTTCCGGACCCGGTTTTAGCCTTATGCAGGAACTTTTAGGTTATGCTGCAATGGTTGAAATACCGATTGTTATCTACAATGCTCAAAGGGTAGGTCCAAGCACAGGAGGTGCAACCAAACCCCAACAAGGAGATATTATGCAAACCAAATGGGGATCTCATGGAGAAAGCCCGAGAATTGCACTTTGTCCTTCCAGCGTTGAAGAAGCATATAAATTAACCATTACTGCATTTAATTTATCGGGAAAATATATGGTTCCGGTCGTCATTTTAGCTGATGAAATATTAGCTCATATCAGAGAGAGTATTAACATTCCTGAATCAGATTCATTCGAAATTATCAACCGACGTTCTGACGCGCCCCCTCAAGAGGAATATCTCCCGTATAAAGTTGATAACACGGGTATACCAATTTTACCTCCTTTGGGTGGTGGCTATCGGTACAATATTTCCGGGATGATTCACGGGGATAAAGGTGTTCCCGATTTAGCACCGGAGGTTATCGATTACTGTATTAAAAGAATAAACAATAAATTAAAAAAATATTACGATGATATTGTTATGGTAGAGAAAATGGAAGAGAAAGGCTCCAAAATTGCAGTTTTGGCTTACGGGTCTACTGCCAGACCGGCAAAAGGTGCAGTAAAAAAGGCCATTAAAAATGGAATCAAAGTTGACTTTATTCGGCCTATCACTATCTGGCCGTTTCCGGAAAGAGAAGTTAGAGAAGTTGCCCGTAGAGTAGATAAAATATTGGTACCGGAAATGAATTTTGAAGGTCAGTTTGCCGGCTTGGTGAGACAGTCAATTGAAGGGGCATCAGAGGTCATTCAATTCAATAAAATTTCTGGTTTACCCATGTATGCTGAAGAAATATATCATCAAATTATAAAAATAGATAGAGGGGGAAAATGAGTAAGTTAGATAAATATTTAAGATTGGATCAGTTTCCGCATTTTGCCTGTTCCGGGTGCGGTCATGGCATTGCTCTGGCAGCAATGGTTAGAGCAATCGATAAGTTAGGATTAGATCGAAATACAACAATCATGGTATGTGCTATTGGATGTGCCGGAAGATTACCTGTATATCTCAATTTTCCATCCATTAGGACTCCTCACGGCAGGGCATTGACTGTTGCAACAGGAATTAAATTGGCTAACCCCAAATTGAAGGTGATTGTTTTTATGGGAGATGGTGATGCTGCTGCGATTGGTGGTAACCATCTGATTCACACTGCGCGTCGCAATATCGATATGACAGCCATTATTGCTATCAATGAAATTTACGGTATGACCGGTGGTCAATATGCCCCCACAACCCAACCGGGTCATCTTGCATCCACTGCTCCTTTTGGCATGATAGAACCTCCGATGGATATCTGTAAACTGGTAGAGGCAGCAGGTGCCACCTTTGTTGCTCGAGGGGATATCTACCATGTAGTGGAATTAGAAAAGTTAATACTTAAGGCAATTTCCCATAAAGGATTTTCAGTGGTCGAAGCATTAACCAATTGTCCTACCCAATTTGGTCGAAGGAACAAAAACAGCAAACCTTCTGAAATGATTAAAAAAATAAAAGAAATGACCATAACTAAAAAACAAGCCGAACAACTTTCCAAGGAAGAATTAGAGCATATATTATTAAGAGGAATCTTGGTAGATAAAGAGCGTCCTGAATATATAGAAGAATATGATCGAATCACTAATTTTAAAGAAGAGGTTAGTCTAAAATGAAATTTAAAGAACAGGAAAAAATTGAAATAAGATTTAGCGGGACTGGTGGACAGGGTTTAGTTTTAGCCAGCATTATCTTAGCCGAAGCTTTAATGATGGATGGTTTTAACATTATTGCCGGAGAATCTCATGGCATAGAAGCAAGGGGTGGAGCCAGTAGCGCAGAAATCATTGCTAGTAAAAAAGAAATTTTTGACCTTTCAGTGACTCTCCCTGATATCCTTGTTTCCATATCTCAGCAAGCATACGATAAATATAGCAAAAAGATAAAAAAAGATAGCTTGGTTATTTTAGATTCATCTCTAATAAAAAATGAATTTATACCTGATTGTGAAAATGTCCATGTTTTTCCATTTACTAGAATAGTTCTAGAAGAGCTAGGAACTACATTGCCAACAAATATTTGCTTTTTGGGCACTTTAGTTGGTATTAGCAAGATTGTTAGTATGGATAGCATAAAAAAGGCAATATTAAACAGAGTACCAAAAAATAGCGGTAGCATCAATTTGAAAGCTTTTGAGTTAGGATTTTCTTTAATAAAATGAGCCCAATATTTCAATTAAGGAGCAAAATATAGGATGAAGTTGTACGAATATCAAGTAAAAGAGCTTTTTTCTAAGCATGGGATTAATATTCAAAAAGGAAAATTAGCCAAAACACCTCAAGAAGCAAAACAAATAGCTGCAGTTATCGGAGGTCCGGTTGTTCTTAAATCCCAGGTCTTAGCAGGAGGAAGAGGAAAGGCTGGAGGAGTAAAAATAGTAGATGATTTAAGTGATGTAGAAAAAGTAGCAGACAAAATACTAAAAACTGAAATAAAAGGCTATAAACCAATCGGGATATTAGTACTGGAAAAAATTGAAATTAAACAGGAATTTTATTTAAGTGTTGTTTTCGATAGGAAGATAAAAAAAACGGTCATTATCTTTAGCTCTTTCGGGGGGATGGATATAGAAGAGGTATCGAAAAAATATCCCGAGAAGATTGCTAAAATATATGTTGAAGAATTATTAGGCCTCCAGGATTTTCATATCAATCGATTGTTACCCTTGGTGGATAACAATAGAGAGATATTCTCAAAACTTAAAAAGATCGTAAAGACACTTTATTCCATTTATAAAAAAACATGATAGCTTGATTATTGAGATAAATCCTTTGGCTCTTGCAGAAAATGGAGATTTGGTTGCATTAGACGGAAAGATGGAAATAGACAATAATGCAAATTACCGGCAGAAATCATTAACAGATACAGAGAATAAAAATGCAGAAGATCCCATAGAAATAATTGGTAAAGAAGCAGGTTTTGTGGTGATCAAATTAAAGGGGAATATTTCAATTATCAGTAATGGTGCAGGATTGGCTTTATCTACCCTGGATTTACTTGATAAATACAACATGGGCGTTGCCAATATTTTAGATTTAAGTGGAGGAGCTACCCCGGAAAAAGTGATGCGGGCCATCAAAGTAGTTATACAAGATAAGGACGTCAAGGGAATTTTGTTTAATATTTTTGGAGGAATTACCAGGTGTGATGAAATTGCCCGGGGAATAGCAGGAGCTTTGAAGAGTATACCTGAGGACATATCTGTTGTATGCCGCTTACAGGGGACCAATCGGGATGAGGGAATTAATATTTTAAAAGATGTTAATTTAGATGCGGATACAGATTTAGAAGAAACAGTCAAAAATATAGTTTCAATAATGAATAGAGGGTAGAGAATATGAGCATTTTAATTAATGAAAATACCAGATTAATCGTTCAGGGCATTACAGGTAAAGAAGGAAGTTACCATGCATCACTGATGAAAAAATACGGAACCAAAGTGGTCGCTGGCGTAACGCCGGGAAAAGGCGGACAAGAAATTGAAGGAATACCTGTTTTTAATAGTGTTTACGAAGCCATAAAAAATACGGAAGCAGATGCCAGCATATTATTCGTACCTCCAAGATTTACCAAAGACGGAATTTTAGAAGCTATTGATGGCGGAATAAAATTAATAGTTACCATAGCTGAGGGTGTGCCGGTCCATGATATGCTTTTTGCCCATTACTATGCGAGATTAAATAACTATATTTTAATTGGACCAAACACACCAGGAATCATTTCTCCGGGTAAATCAAAGGTGGGATTTATGTCTGATAGTATATATAAAAAGGGTAATATAGGAATCATGTCAAGAAGTGCTACTTTATCCTACGAGATAGTAAATAATCTTTCGAATAAAGGTATTGGTCAATCTACAGTCGTGGGGGTTGGTGGAGATTCTATCCCAGGTTCATCCTTTGTTGATTTGTTACCTTTATTTGAAGAAGACTCCCAAACCGATCTCATTGTAATGGTGGGAGAAATTGGCGGTTCCGATGAAGAAATTGCTGCCAAATATATAAAAGAGCATATAAAAAAACCGGTAGTGGCCTTTATTGCCGGTGAAGCCGCCCCCGAAGGGAAAGTTATGGGTCATGCCGGGGCTATTATTTCTCCGGGAGGAGAAGGGGGCGTTGAATATAAAAGAAAAGTATTACTGGAAGCTGGCATTCATATGATTGAAAAATTAAGTGAAATAGCCGACAAGGTATCAGAAATACTTTAAAAAAGGAGATTTTGAACATGAAAGTATCATTCAATTATGGATATGACTCAATGGCTCTGGATATACCGGGTGAAAATTATATGGGAACTTTGAATCCCGAAGATACTAAGGAATTAGAAAATCCTACTCTTGAGGTCAAAAAAGCTTTAGCTAATCCTATTGGTAGTAAGAAATTAAAAAAACTTGTTTCCCCTAAAGATAAAATTGTAATTTTAGTTAGTGATATTAGCCGACCATGTCCTTCTTATATTTTATTACCGCCCATACTTGAAGAATTAAAAGAGGCAGGAGTAAGTAAAGACCAGATTACGATTGTCTTTGGTTTAGGGGTACATCGCAAACATACCGAAGAAGAAAAAAAGAGACTGGTGGGAGAAGAGGTTTACAATCAGGTAAAATGTATAGACCATGATATAGATAATTGTGTGAAAATTGGTATCACTAAAAGGGGTAATGAGGTTTTTATTTTTAAAGAGCTATTAGAAGCTGATTTTATCATTGCCACCGGTAATTTGGAGTTTCATTATTTTGCAGGTTATAGTGGTGGTGCAAAGGCAGTTGCTCCAGGGGTTTGTGGCAGAAAAACCATTGCTGGCAATCATAAGAATTTTCTTGATTCTGGAGCAAAGGCCGGTAAAATTAAAGGTAATCCTATCAGAGAAGAGATTGAAGAAATTGGAGAAATGGTAGGGATTGATTTTATAGTTAATGCTGTCTTGAATAGCCATAAAAAAGTAGTAAAAGTAGTAGCCGGAGAGGTTACTAATGCCCATAGGGAAGGAGCTAAGTATATAGATGATATGTTTAGGGTAGAAATAGATAAGTTAGCAGATATTGTTATTACTTCCCCCGGTGGTTATCCTAAAGATATCGATTTATATCAGACTCATAAGGCCATGGAAAATGCGAGTTTAGCAGTAAAAACTGGTGGAATTCTTATTGTTGTTGGAGAATGTGTAGATGGATTAGGGGAAGGTAAATTTGCCGATGCCTTAAATGGAAAATTATCACCGCAGGAATTGATAGAAGAGCTAAAAAACAATTTTATTTTAGGTCGTCACAAAGCATCTAGAATAGCAAATATAAGTTTAAATAGCGAAATTTACCTGGTTTCCAATTTAGCAGATGAGATTAAGAAAAATTTGTTTATCAGAAGTTTTAATTCTTTAGAAGAAGCTTTTTCCGAAGCCATTAAAGTCCAAGGGGAGAAGGCAAGCGTTTTAGTAATACCTTATGGAGGTTCTACTTTACCTGTCTTTGAATCTTAAACGGTTATAATTTAATCTTATAGAAATTATTTAGGTGCATCAGTATAGTCCAAATTTTCTTATTTGATATCTATACATATTAAGAGAAGCAACATTTTTTATCGAAAGGAAACACTTTTATGGCTTTTGGAAGAGCAGGAAAAATATTGTTTGTTAATTTAACAGAAAGAACTTTCTATTGTGAAAAAACGGAGAAATACTTATCTTATTTAGGAGGAAGGGGAATTAATCAATGGTTGCTTTTTAATTCCATTAACCCGAAAATAAAACCATTGGATCCCGAAAGTGTTATTGTCTTAGGATCAGGACCTTTAGTGGGCACTTTAGTGCCTTCAGCAGATCGTTTGGCCGTTGACTTTAAGAATGTTATAAATTTTGGTATTGGTTCGGGGAATAGTGGTGGTTTTTTTGCAACAGAAATGAAATTAGCCGGCTATGATAATATTTTAATTTCAGGAAAAGCGGAAAACCCAATTTATCTTTTAATTGAAGATGATCAAATATATTTTAAAGACGCAAAAGGTATCTGGGGAAAAAATACCTGGGAAACAGATAATGCCATCAGAAAGAAAGAAAGCGATCATGATTTAAAAATATTATCAATTGGCATTGCAGGAGAAAAAAAAGTAAAATTTGCTTGTTTAATGAATGACAAAGGAAGGGCAGTAGGTTATGGAGGATCCGGAGCAGTCTTTGGAAGTAAAAATCTAAAAGCTATTGCCGTTAGAGGGACACAATCAATTAGCGTTTATAATCCGGAAAAACTAATAGAAAAGGTTCAAAAATACAATAAAGAAATTGTTTTAAAAAGCAGCATGATTAATCTTCACCGGAAAGGAGGAACATTATTACCCTATTTAACTCCAGGAGAAAACAGACCACATGGTGTAAAAAATATGAGTGAAGGGTTCTGGGGAAATGAAAATATTGAAAAATTCTCAAGAGATAAAGTTGATAAATACTTGATAAGAAGGCATTCATGCTTTAATTGCCCGCTATATTGCAGCAGTATATTTGAGTTAGATGGTTTTAGATTTGAAACCTTTGAAGCAAATTCATTTCGTTCCTATGCTTCTAATTTAGATGTAACTTCTTTGGAAGCCGCCTTACATTGTCATCGATTAGCCAATTTATATGGATTAGATGATGATCAACTATCTGCAGTTATTGGCTGGGCAATAGAGTGCTATGAAAAAGGAATCCTCACAAAAAAAGAAACGGATGGATTGGAATTACGATGGGGAAATTACAAAACCATATTACTGCTTATAGAAAAAATAGCAAGAAGAATTGGCTTTGGTGATTTATTGGCCAACGGAGTTTTCGAAGCCTCAAAAACAATCGGACGGGGTTCAGAAAAATATAGTGTTTTAGTTAAGAAAGTTAGTCTAATGGAAGCTGCTATGCGTTCGCATAAGGGATGGGCTTTAGGCATTGTAACCAGTGCTAAAGGTGGTGGGCATTTAAGAGGTGCCCCTGCTCAAGAGATGCAACAAATTCCACCTAAAATAAGTAAAAAATTATTTAATATTGATGATATTAGCAATCCCGTTGCATATAAGGATAAAGCAGAATTAGTAGTTTGGCAGGAAAGATATAAAGCAATTATCGATATTATGGGTATTTGTGCTTTACCTACAATGTGGATGGATGTTAATCTTTTTCAGCCCAAGGATATTTCAGATTTTTATTATTTAGCAACTGGAGAGAAGGTTTCTGTTAAGGAATTATTTGAGATTGGAGAAAAGGTACAAAATCTTGAGAAAATCTTTAATACTTTACATGCAGGTTTCACCAGAAAAGATGATTTACCACCTCAAAAATTAATGGAGATACCAGTCAAAGAAGGACCTTACCAGGGCGAAAGATTAGATTTAAAAGAATGGAATAAGATGCTTGATGAATATTATGTTTTACATAAATGGGACCAAAAAACTGGGATTCCTACCAAAAAGGGATTATCTGAATTAGGATTATCAGAAATAATTGATGTATTAGAAAAAAATGATACCCAATTGATAAATTAGGATATATTAAAAATCATCAAAAATTTATCAGATAAATATAAAACAAAAAAATTATTGTCTAAAATTAAAGGAAGAATAATATTATTTTAAAAAGTCTAAAAAACGAGGATATTCATCAATGATTAAGATCGATGTTGATAAATGTGTGGGTTGTTGTACTTGTGAAATAGCTTGTTCATACCACCATAAACAATGTTTTAATACAAAATTTTCCAGCATCAGGATTAATTTCAAAGATAATTTTGATATTGATATTACTATACTAGATACTTGTGATTACGAAGGCAAAGAAGATCCATTATGTGTTAGGTTATGTCCCTCAAATGCAATCAAATTGATTTAATGGTAATATTTCAAAGGAGAAAACTTGTAAAAAAAGATAGATCCTATCGAAATTATAATAGTGTCTTAATAGAAATGGTTAGTATTTATGCAAAATATGTTATAAGTGTTTAGGTGGTTAAATAAGAATAAAGAAGTTATAGCTATAGATAATTTATAAGTAGAATATTTTGAAGCATTTTCTGAGTCTGTGCTATATTTTCTAAAAGTAGATCACAGATATAAAAATGTTGTTATAAATGGAAATTGCTAAAATCATAAGCTAACATTAACCCTATGTAATAAATGGGGCTTCAGATCTTTTAACAAAAATATTTGGTGAAAAAGGAAGACATGCCCGTTCAGCAATTGGCACAAATATACTTCCTTTTGGTTCGCCGGTAGAAATAGAAATGATTGTAGAAGTTGAATAAGGGAAAATAAAAGGTAAAGAACACTTTGATTGAAAGTTTTAATTCATTAGGACAAGCTTTTTCAAAAGCTATAAAAACACAAATGGAATAAGCAAGAGTTTTAGTAATAGCATATGGAAATTCTACCTTGTCTAATTTTAAAGGTTATTTGATATTAGAATTAATGGAGTTAATTTTATTATTCATGAAAAATGAGAAAGATGATACTCACAAAAAATATAAAATAGTTTTCACAGATTACTATTTTGAGGATATTAATAAAGAAATTAAAATCTTAAATAAATTGGGAAATGTTGAAATTATTGATTGCAATGATTTTATTTCTGGAGAGATTGGGAATGAAGAAAAAATATTAACTTATCTAAAAAGAATAAAAGCCTTAGATACTGATGCATTGATTGTTAACCATGCAATTATTGGGAAAAATATTATTTCTCAATTAAAGAATTGTAAAATAATTGCCAGGTATGGTGTGGGAATAGACAATATAGACTCGAAGGCGGCAAGCGAAGCGGGAATAGTTCTTTCCAATGTTCCTGATTATTGTGTGGAAGAAGTTTCAGATAATGCCGTAGCTTTTATACTGGGATGTCAGAGAAAAATAGTTCAATTAAATCATATAGTAAAAAATAATATCCCATGGAGTTATGAAAAAATAAAACCTATTAGAAGATTATCTAAACTAACTATCGGGTTATTATCATTTGGAAATATAGCAAAAAAAGTGGCAGAAAAATTACGTGGTTTCAATTTAAATATTATTACCTATGATCCTTATTTTAGTGATAAAGAAAAATATAATTGGGTAAAGTTCGTGACATTAGACGAATTATTAAATAATTCTGATGTAATTTCGATACACACCCCTCTAAATAAAGAAACCCATCATTTAATAAACAAAGATTCAATTAAAAAAATGAAGGATGGTGTGTTTATTATTAATACTTCCAGGGGAGGATTAATTGATGAAACAGCTCTTCTTGATGGATTAAAATCAACTAAAATTGCGGGAGCAGGGTTAGATGTATTGGAATATAATGATGAAATTGATTATCCAAAATCACCTTTAACGAAATTTGATAATGTTATTATAACCCCACATACTAGCTGGTATTCGGAAGATGCAGTATATGAACTTCAAATTAAAACTGCCAAAAATGTTTACAAAATGCTAAGCGAAGGAAAACCTGTATATGAATATAAAGAATATAAAGTAAAAAAAACAAGAAAATTAACCCAATTAATCCAAGAAGTTCTATTTTTATTTGGTTAATTGTAACCGCTACTCGAAATTAATATTATTGTACTCATTTAAATTAAGGATAGGAAAGTATATTATTACAAATAAAAGGTAGTTAAGAAACATGTCAGATATTTTATTAAAAATATATCGGGGAAATTTAGTAGAAAATATATATTGAGGAGATATTTCCGTAGTTGACAAAAAGGGGAAATCTATTTTTTTAGTCGGAGATAGCGAAAAAATTACCTACTGGCGTTCGGCTGCTAAACCAATTCAAGCATTACCGGTTATTTATTCGGGCGCAGCAGATAAATATAAATTAACCGATAAAGAAATAGCAATTATGGCATCATCTCATAATGGCGAAGAAAAACATATAGAATTAATTTATAAAATTCTTGATAAAATCGGTTTGGACGAAGGAAATTTATTGTGTGGAGCTTACCCTGCTTTTCGTAAATCTGCCAATGATTCTTTTATTCAGGATAAAACTAAAGCTAATCCTATTTATAATCCTTGTTCAGGGAAACATGTTGCTCAGTTAACTTTATGTCAGTATTATGGATGGAGAATTAACGATTACTATAAATTAGAACACCCTGTTCAACAAATGATTTTAGAAATTATTGCTGAAGTAACAGGATATCCAAAGAAAGAAATATATTTAGGAATAGATAATTGTGGGGTGCCAGTGTTTGGATTACCAATTAAGAATATGTCTTATGCTTATGCACGTCTGGTTAATTGGAAAAAGTTACCCCCAGAATATCAACTAGCAGCAAAGAGAATAGTTATGTCTATGATAGAATATCCGGAGATAGTTGGAGGTACTGATAGATTTGATACAGATTTAATGAGGATTTCAGAAGGTAAATTATTAGCTAAATCTGGGGCGGATGGGGTTTTTTGTATCGGAGTTCGTAATAACAATAATAACAAAGGAATAGGAATTACCGTAAAAATGGAAAGTGGAAATATGAAATTTCTACCCTTGGTAGTAATTCGCATTTTAGATCAATTGAAAATTTTATCAAAAGAAAAATTAAATCAATTAAAAAAGTATTGTCCTTCATGGGTGAAAAATTACCGAAATGAAATAGTTGGCGAATTTATTTCAGACTTTAAACTTAGAGAAGTATAAAAATAATGGTGAAAATTCTCAACACCGCTTTTTTGTCCTGGAAGCATATCGTTGCTTCAATTAACTTAAAAGCTTCTTTTGGTTACAAGTATTAAGAATTCGTTTTGTATTATTTTATAAGGTATCAATACTTTTTAATTATCTTTTTGGTTAGGTAATTTGCATTTTTGTATTTTTAGGTTTGTTGCGTTATAATATGCTTAAAACTTCCAATATGTTCACTCTAATAACGTATTCCATTTTCTTTCCTATTTAGAATTGTTTTGTTAAATATATTCTATGAGAAAGGCAACATGCTGATATTTTTATTACGCTAGATGGTAAATCACTGATCTAAATTAGTACAGATAATAAATTTTGTATTTGAATTTACATCCTGAGGAAGAAAATACAAATGCAGGGCAAAATAAAAAAATGGAAAATAATTTAAAAATAGAAGGATATGAATTATTAAACCAAAAGGTTTATCAAGTATTAAAGACAGAAATTATTAAAGGTGCATTGAAACCAGAGACTAAATTATTAGAAGGAAAGATTGCTGAATAGATGGGAGTAAATAGAACTCCAATAAGAGAGGCATTAAGAGAATTAGCTGCCGAAGGATTTGTAAAGATGCGTGAAATTAAAGCCAGTCAAGTCATAGACAAAGTAAAAGAATTGTTTCTTGAAGCTAATTATCATATTAATCAAGACCTTATAAAATTACTTCAACAGGTCCAAAAAAAAGAGACTTCTCCCATAGGCAAATATGTTTTAAATATGATTATAGAAAATGATAAGATTGCCTCAAAAGAAGAGGTGCCCATCTGTCAGGATACCGGACTGGCTATCCTATTTATTGAGTTAGGACAAGAAGTGTGTATAGTAGATGGTGACTTTGTCGAGGCAATAAACCAAGGAGTTAAAGAAGCTTATGAAGAAGGGTATCTTAGAAAATCTGTAGTAGATGATCCGGTTTTTGAAAGAAAAAATACTAAGACTAATACCCCAGCAATCATCTATACTGATGTAGTCCCCGGAGATAAGATAAAATTTATGGTAATGCCCAAAGGATTTGGCAGTGAGAATATGAGCGCCATAGCCATGTTAAAACCAGCTGATGGAGAGAAAGGAATTGTAGATTTTGTGGTAGAAACGGTAAAGAAAGCCGGCCCCAATCCCTGTCCTCCAACTATAATCGGGGTAGGCATCGGAGGTACTATCGATAAAGCTATGGTAATAGCTAAAAAAGCAATTGTTCGTAAAATCAATCAACCTAATAAAAATCCAAAGTATGCCGCCTTAGAAAAAGAAATTTTAACTAAAATAAATAATTTGGGTATCGGTCCGGCGGGCTTAGGAGGGAATATTACTTGTTTGGCGGTGCATATAGATTACCTGCCTACCCATATAGCCGGACTCCCGGTAGCAGTAAATGTTTGTTGTCATGCTGCTCGGCATGCCGAAGGAATAATATAAAAAATAATAAAATAAATGGAAAGTATTTTTTATGAAAAATATTATAAAAATAAGTACACCTTTAGATACAAAAGAAATTATTAATCTAAAAGCTGGAGATTTTATAAGTATCACTGGAAATATTTATGTTGCCAGGGATGCTGCCCATAAAAGATTTTTTGAATTAATTGAAAAAGGGAAGAGACTTCCTATAGATCTAAAAGGACAAATTATTTTTTATGCCGGTCCAACTCCTACTAAACCGGGGCATTCTTGCGGCTCTGTCGGTCCTACTACCAGTTATCGAATGGACCCCTATACTCCCCCTTTATTAGAAAAAGGACTTAAAGGTATGATTGGCAAAGGGTTTCGCTCTAAAGAAGTAATTGATAGTATGAAAAAGAATAAAGCGCTATATTTTGCAGCAGTAGGAGGGGCTGCAGCTTTAATTGCTCGAAGTGTGAAAAAGTCTGAAATAATAGCCTATAAAGATTTAGGGGCAGAAGCTATTTATCGATTTTACGTAGAAGATTTTCCTGCAATAGTGGTGGTAGATTCAGCAGGAAATAATTTATATGAAACAGAACCACCAAAATATAAAAAATAATTAAATAAATTTAACTAAAAAAGGAGATTTTAAAATGAATATTTATGAAGAGTCCTTAAAGCTGCACGAAGAAAACAGAGGAAAGATTGAAGTAATAAGTAAGACTGAAGTAAAAGATATGCACGATTTAGCTCTAGTCTATACTCCGGGTGTAGCTGAACCCTGTAGAAAGATTCACCAGGATACCTCTTTAGTTTATAAATATACTAACAAAGGGAACATGGTCGCAGTGGTAAGTGATGGTACTGCAGTTTTAGGTCTGGGAGATATTGGTCCGGAAGCTGCTCTCCCGGTAATGGAAGGTAAGGCCGTCCTCTTTAAGCACTTTGCCGGTGTAGATGCCTTTCCTATCTGTCTGGCTACCAAAGACCCGGATAAGATTGTGGAAGCTGTAACTTTAATAGCTCCCAGTTTTGGAGGAATCAACTTAGAAGATATAAGTGCACCCCGTTGTTTTGAAATAGAAGAAAGACTTAAAAAGATACTTGATATCCCGGTATTTCATGATGACCAACACGGCACTGCAATTGTAGTATTGTCCGGCCTGATTAATGCTTTAAAAGTAGTAAACAAAGATTTAGATAAGATAAAGGTGGTAGTAAACGGAGCAGGAGCCTCAGCCATAGCAGTATTAAAATTTATTATGTCTGCAGGAGTCAAACATGCCATCCTTTGTGATTCAAAAGGCATCATCTATGAGGGCAGAAAAGAAAATATGAATCCCGTAAAAGAAGCCATGTCAAAAGTCACCAACGGTGAAAAAATAAAAGGGACTCTAGCGGATGCCATAAAAGGAGCGGATGTATTCTTAGGTCTATCAGTAGCAGGAGCCCTAAAACCGGAGATGGTAAAGACTATGGCTTCTGATTCCATTATCTTTGCCATGGCCAACCCCACTCCCGAGATTATGCCCGATGTAGCTAAAAAAGCAGGAGCCCGCATTGTGTGTACCGGCAGATCTGACTTTCCCAACCAGGTTAACAATTGCCTTGGTTTTCCTGCCATCTTTAAAGGAGCCCTAAAAGTAAGAGCCAGCCAGATAAACGAAGAGATGAAATTGGCAGCTGCCTATGCCCTGGCTTCCCTAATCTCAGAGGATGAATTAAGCGATGATAATGTTATCGCTAATGCCTTCGATCCCCGAGTGGTAGAGCGGGAGTCAGAAGCAGTAGCCCAGGCGGCTATCGAGAGCGGGGTAGCCAGAATATAATATAAATAGAAAATATTATATAGAATAAGTGATTATTTGAATAGAGGCAAAAAGATGAAATTAAAATATGGTAAAGAGGAAATTCGATTACCAATTGAAAATAAAAATATAATAAAAATACTAAATTTAAAAAAACAAAAAGCTCTGTTAAATCCGGAAAATAAATTAAAAGAACTTATGAAAAATCCCATAAACAGTTCTTCTTTAAAAGATTTAGTGAACCGCAAAAAAGCCCAGAAGATTTTAATCGTGGTCAACGATATCACTAGGCCTACGCCCTATGAAGTAGTTTTACCTCCTTTATTAGATGAATTACATCAAATAGGCATAAAAAAAGAAAATATAACTTTTATGGTGGCTATACAAATTTTATTTAGATTACACTAATTAAGGGATAATTTCTGTTCCTATTCCACTATCGGTAAACAACTCTAACAAAACAGAGTGAGTATGCTTGCCATTTAAGAAATGCACTTTATTTACTCCACCCTCTAAGGCTTGAACAGCAGAATCTACTTTGGGAATCATCCCTTTCTGAATCTTCCCGGATTTAACTAATTCCTTAGCTTGATTAATGGGCAAACTGCTAATTAAGGAAGTTGGGTCTTTAAAATCTTTAAATATTCCATCAACATCGCTCAAATATATCAACTTCTCTGCTTGTAAAGAAATTGCTATCTGACCTGCTACTACATCAGCATTGATGTTATATCTAACCCCTTCTTTATCCACTCCCACTGTAGCTATCACTGGGATATAATTTTTTTCCAGTAAAATTGTTAATATTTCAGTATCAATTTTTTCTACTTCTCCCACAAAACCTAACTCCGGGACTCGATGTTTCTTAACCGTTAAAAGCTGGGCGTCTTCTCCGCTAAGGCCGATACCCTTTACTCCATTCCCCGGACCTTCGGAAATATAGAGATTAATCTCTGCTACCAAACGAGTATTAATCTTACCGGTTAAAACCATTTCGGTTATCTCCATCGTCTCCTTATCAGTTACCCTTAATCCGTTAAGAAATTGGGGAATTTTATTCCTTTTTTCCATCTCGGCAGATATCTCTGGCCCTCCGCCATGAACAATCACCGTTTTCATTCCCACATATTTTAATAAAATAATATCTTTCATAATCTGTTTTTCTAATTCTTTATCCTTCATGGCGCTACCGCCGTATTTTATCACTACAATCTTATTCCAGAATTTTTTAATATAAGGTAAGGCTTCTAAAAGAATTTCTCCCCGTTTATCTATTTCTTTTTTCATCATTTATCACCTACTAACTAATTGTACTTAGTATTTATTTTTACATAATCATAAGTTAAGTCACATCCCCAGGCAGTTGCATTTACTTCCCCCATCTTAAGGTCAATTATAATTTTGATTTCATCAGAAGACTCTAAGTATTTATGTATCTCCTGTCGAGAAAATTCTAAAGGCTGACCATCCTCTACAATCTTTTCTTTTAAATAAAGGTCAACTTTATCTGGCTCTATTTCTGCCCCGGAGTAACCCACTGCCACCAAAATCCTTCCCCAATTAGGGTCTTCCCCAAAAATTGCTGTCTTTACCAAGGGAGAATTAATTACCGCTTGAGCAACTTTTTTGGCCTCTCCGAAAGATACTGCATTTTGAACTTCTACCTCAATCATCTTGGTTGCTCCCTCTCCGTCCTTAGCTATGCACTTGGCTAAATATTTGGCTACATATTGTAAGGCACTTAAAAATCTACAATAGTCAGCATCCTTTTTGTCGATTAATTTATTCCCTGCTAAGCCATTGGCCATAAGTAACACCATGTCATTAGTACTTGTATCACCATCTACACTAATCATATTAAAGGTTTTTTCTACTACCTCTTGAAGAGCTTCCTGGAGTAACTCTCCTTTAATGGAAATATCACTGGTAATAAATCCCAACATGGTTGCCATATTAGGATGAATCATCCCTGAGCCTTTAGCCATTCCTCCGATTCCCACTTCTTGCCCATTTAATTTAAAATTAACTGCGATTTCTTTCTTTTTTCTGTCAGTAGTTAATATCGCTTCTGCCGCATCTGTACCTCCTGAAGCGCTCAGTTTAGAAATTGCTTCTTTCAAGCCATCACCTATTTTTTTCATGGGCAAGAATTCACCAATTTTCCCGGTAGAAGTGACCGCTACATATTCCTGATTAATCTTTAATCCCTCCGAAATATAATTTACTGTATCCCAGGCATCTTGCAGGCCTTTCTCTCCGGTACAGGCATTGGCTATTCCACTGTTTATCAATACTGCCTGCAATTTCCCTCCTGAAAGAGATAAATTTTTCTCAGTAACCACTAAGGGAGCGGCTTTAAATTTATTGGTAGTAAATGTCCCCCGGGCATCAGCTAATTTTTCCGAATAAATTAAGGCTAAATCTTTTTTATTGAATCTTATCCCGCATTTTACTCCGGCTGCTTTTATCCCCTTAGGATAAGTTATTCCTTCTTGAACAACCTGAAAATCATTTTTATCTAAAATATCCTGCATTATTATCAACTCCTTTTGTTTAAAATTTGTAGGGTCTAATTAATTCCCTCGGTCTCCGGAAAACCAGACATAATATTCATATTCTGTACCGCCTGCCCCGCTGCCCCTTTAAGTAAATTATCAATCACCGAAATTACTTTAATCTTCCCTACTCTTTTGTCTATAGCAAATCCAATATCACAATAATTTGTCCCTGCCACAAATTTTATCTCCGGCAGATTGGGTGGTTCAAAGATTCGCACAAAAGGCGCCTCCTGATAAAATTTCTGATAAACCTTTAAAATTTCCTCTTCTTCTTTGGGGCAATTTAAATTCAAATAGCAGGTGGAAAAAATTCCTCGATTAATAGGAAGAAGATGGGGAGTAAAACAAACTTTTATCTCTGCCCCCTGCTGTGTTTGCTTATTATTATTTCCACCAAAATAAATAGATGATAACTCCTGCTCGACCTCCGGAATATGATTATGTTTGACAACCTTATAAGCTTTAAAATTTTCATTACACTCTGCAAATTGAAGACTTGAAGACAGCTTTCTTCCCGCTCCACTGATACCGGATTTAGAATCAATAATAATCCCCTCCGGTTCTACAAAATGATGTTTTAACAAAGGAGCAATTCCCAAAATTATACTGGTAGGATAACATCCTGGATTGGCTACTAACCGGGCGTCTTTTATTTTATTTAAATAAATCTCTGGAAGACCGTAAACAGCTTCTGATAGCAGTCCCTTACTAATCTGATTATGTTCTTTCTCATACCATTCCTTATATACAGCTGGATCCTTTATACGGTAATCCGCACTTAAATCAATTACTTTAACCCCTTTTTTTAACAACTCAGGAACTACATTCATAGAGACTGTATGGGGAAGAGCAGTAAATACTAAATCTGAATCCTGAGATACTACATTCAAGTTAAGACTTATAAGTTTTTTATCTAATTTATTCAGGAATTCAGGAAATACTTCTACTATGTTTTTTCCTGCACAACTGGAAGAAATCAAATGAATCAATTCTACCCCTTGATGATTCATTAATATTTTCACTAACTCCTTCCCTGCATATCCGGTTGTTCCAATTACACTCACTTTTATTTTTTTCATATTCTATTTACCCCACTTGTTTAGAAAATAAAAAAATCTCGTCCCTTATGATAATTTTTTCGGTCAATTATCATAAGGGACGAGATTAATAAAATTTCCCGTGGTGCCACCCAAGTTAAGTAAATAATAATCTCCCTCTTAAAACAAAAAATCCCGTCCCCTTGATAATCTTCATTATCATAAAAGGACGAGATGAAATCTCGCGGTACCACCTGGGATTGGATAAATTATTTACCCCACTCATTAGAAGTTTTTAAAGGTAACCAACCTATTATTATTGAGGTTCTCTTTTCAGTCATCTTTTTTAAGATACTTTCACCAAATGCATCTTTCTCTTTATAATTTAAAAAATGGCTTACTTCCCTCGTTAAATTATTCTTTTTTAATATTAGAAATCATAATATATTAAAATTCCACTCTTGTCAAATATTTTTTTAAATTTGTCATTTAAAAATCAAAACCGGACTGTTTTTTAATGATTTAAAGTTTAAAAGTGGACTAACCTGGAATGGTAAAAAAGATGTAATCTAGAACTAAATTCTAAAGAGAAAAGAGGTTCTAAATTATGTCTAAACAATTACACAAAAACTTTACCGACGATCAGGTTAAATCACTTTTTGAAAAATATTCGAAAGGAGAAATCAAACTTAATTATATCTTGCAAATTCTTAAAATCAAGAGAAGTAGGTTCTTTGAATTACTGTCCAAATATCGAAACGACCCAGATAACTTTTCTATTCAGTATGAAAGAAAAACCATTAATCGAAAGATAGATCCAGATATCGAGAAAAATATTGTAAAAGAACTAAAGATCGAAAAAGATTTAATTAAAGCAAAAGAAGTACCGATTAAGTATTACAACTACAGTTACATAAAAGATCTTTTAGAACAAAAATATAGCCAGAAGGTATCTTTGCCTACCAT
>ASPC01000012.1 GCA_000405345.1 Atribacteria bacterium SCGC AAA255-N14 | reverse complement strand
ATTTGTCTTGATAAAATTGATAGTATCATTATTAGATGTAAATTTTTTCATCTTTGATAAATTTTTTCGAAGAATATCAATATCTTCTTTTGTCGCTCTTTGAGCGGCTAAGCACGCATTCTTTACTTCTATTAATTTACGTGTTTCAATTAAATCTTCTAAATCTATATATTTAGCAATTAATTTTTCATTAAGGGCACCAGAAAGTTTATCAAGTACATTTTTATTAACAATAGTGCCTTCTTTTGTGCGAATAATAATTTTTGCAAAGCTTAGAGCTTTCAAAGCCTCTCTAATTGTAGTCCTTCCCACTTGAAAATTTCTGGCTAATTCTCTTTCTGGTGGTAATTTATCTCCCGCTTTTAGATTACCATCAATAATTACTTTTTGAATTTGCTTAATGATTTCGTCGGGTAAATTGTGTCTTTTGATTGGAGTAATTTTCATTCTTTCACACTTTGTCACCTTATTATTTTTTTAAAATATCTAAATCCGATTAAAAAATTTATTATAGGTCGGTAAGTATGCTTGTCAGACCATGATTTATTCTATGCATTAAATCATTGTTTGTCAAATATTTTTTAAAAATGTCATTTAAAAAATAAAAGCGGACTGTTTTTTAATGATTTAAAAGATAAAAGTGGACTAACCCGAAATAGTAAAAAGATATAATCTATAACTAAAACTTAAAGAGAAAACTGGTGCACCACTATACGAGAGAATACAACTTCGTATAATACCAGATAGAGAATCCGGCTTATCTGAAGTAAGATTCTGGTATAGAGATGAATTTTTAGGTAATCGAAAAGTTAGAAATTCTGACCTTAATTTAGTCCAGTTTTAACNTTTAAATAGTCCACTTTTAACTTTTAGCTAACACTATTTTTTAAAAATTTGTCATTTAAGAATTAAAAGTGAACTCTTAAAAACAAACTAAAACTGTAATAATATAGGATTAAAAAAGTGAGGTCCTATATTATGAAGCATCTACACAAAAAAGTTTACCGATTATCAAATTAAAGAACTAATTACCCGTTATCTACAAAAGAAAAATAGCAAGAAAATACATCCAAGAAATTTTAGGTATTAAGAAAACAAGATTTTTTGCTTTAGTAAAACGATTAAAAGCTGATCCGGAAAATTTCTCTATTTCATATTCTCGTAGAACACCTACTCGAAAAATTTCAAAAGATATCGAGAAAAATATTGTAAAAGAACTAAAGATCGAAAAAGATTTAATTAAAGCAAAAGAAGTACCGATTAAGTATTACAACTACAGTTACATAAAAGATCTTTTAGAACAAAAATATAGCCAGAAGGTATCTTTGCCTACCATAATCGACCGAGCCAAGAGAAATAATTTTTACTTTTTAAGGCCGAAGAGAAAAGCCCATGATAGAGAGGTAATAACTAATTACCGGGGGAACTTATTCAACATGATTGCTCTCATCGTCTGTTTGCCCCTTATGCTGACAGAAAATGGTACCTGATTACCTCAATAGATGAGATTACAGCAGGTTGATCTTGTATGCTGTTCTGGTAGAAAGAGAGACCACCTGGGAACATATCCTGGCCTTAGAGGCAGTTTTATTAAAATATGGATTCCCTCTGGCCTATTATGTAGATAGTCATTCAATCTTTAGGTTTGTACAAGGTAGAGATTCCTTCTGGCGAAACCATTACAAGCTTACCGATGAGGCTAATCCGCAGTGGAAACAGGTTTTAGATAACTGTAGGGTAAAGGTAACCTATGCTCTATCTCCACAGGCCAAGGGTAAAATTGAAAGACCCTATAGGTGGATTCAGGACCGATTGGTCAGGACCTGTTATAGAGAGAATGTTAGGGATATTAAAAAGGGCCAATTAATCTTGAATTACCTTCTCCAAAGATATAATTACCGGATAGTTCATTCTACCACCGGGGAGATTCCTTATATCAGATTTCAAAGAGCATTAAGAGAGAAAAGATCTCTCTTTAGAGAATTTAGGATAAGGCCGCCATTTTTATCAAGCAAGGATATCTTCTGTTTAAGAGTAGAGAGAATGGTAGATTCTTATCGCAAAGTTTCTATAAACAAATTCGAATTAAAAGTACCCAAAGCTCCACTACACGAGAGCATCCAACTTCGGATTAGCCCAGATAAAGAATCTGGCATATCTGAAGTCCGATTCTGGCATAAAGATAAGTTTTTAGGTAGTCAAAAAGTTAAAAATAGTGAGCTTAATTTAGTGCAGTTTTGATTTTTAGCTAACAACCTTGGTTTAAGGTTTCATACAAATAACAAGTTACTTAAGATATAATTTGCAGTTCATCAGCCTTTAATAATTTCCCAATTCTTGTTCTCATTTGGATTCCTTCCAATTCTGCTATAGTAACAGCTACTTTTACATTAGTAATAGTACCTTTTGTTAAATGTCCTCCCATAGTAATTACAGTTTTCCCTTCAACCATTGATGCAGAAAAGTGAGGATGAATATACGGCGTACCATCTTTTTTAGGAGATATATGCCCGGTTAAAGAAACGAGTTCCATAGGTTTTTCCACTTTTAAATAAATTCTATTCTCTGGACGTATTGGATAAAACTTAGGAAACTCAAACAAATTTCTAAAAATGGCTTTTTCTAAGGCTCCTACACCGCCAATAAATATTCCTTTTTTAATTCCCGTCTTTTTAATAACTTCTTCAATTGCTTCTAAAAGGTCAACTCCAATCTTTATTTTTGCAATTACAATTCTTTTAATTTTTCCAAAACCTAAACCTTCAATTAATGAATTTTTCAATACTAAAACCCCCCATATTAGATTTAAATTATTTATAAAAATTTGAAATTATTTTTTTATGAATTAAAGGATAAAACCCTACCACAGCAACTCTACTGGTTTCCTGTCGAGCTTGCTGAAGAACTCGAATACAAATCAAATCCGCTAATCTGAACTTCAACCACAGGAAGATTCGTTACTTTTTTCTTAATGGCAATTGCGGTTCCCCCTCTACTTATTACAACATCAATCACCCCCTGCTCTTCTAATTCAACTGCTTGACGTGCTCCCTCTTCAAGGTCTCCGATTTTTATTATTATTTTTTTATTAAATTCTTGGCAAATTTCAGAGAACAATTCTCCCATTTTTTTGTAAGGAGCAATAAATGCTATTGAATAAGACATCAAAATCAACCCCCATTACTAAAATTTTTTTACAATAAATTATGGTTTTACTAATATAAATGTGAGTTAAACATATTTTTAATAAGAATATTTTCCATATTTCTTTAAATAAGAAATTAGTCCTCCGCTTTTTAAAATATTTAAAAGTTGAGTAGGATATTTTTCAATTGATATTTTTCTCTCCGGATCATATAGAGTAATTAAACCATCTTTAAGATTTATTTCTATAGAATCGTTTTGATGAACTTCTTTAATTATCTCTGGGTATTTTAAAACTGGGAGGCCAACATTTATGGCATTACGATAAAAAATGCGTCCAAAAGATTCTGCTACCAACGCCTTAATTCCGGCACATAAAATAGCCCTGGGAGCATGTTCTCTGCTGGAACCGCAGCCAAAATTTTTCCCAGCAACTATTATCCAATCTTCCCATTCTATCTTTTTATAAAAATTCGGTACAGCATCCTCCATGACATGTACAGCCATCTCCTCAGGAGAAGTAAGATGAAGATATCTACCAGGATAAATTTGATCTGTATCAATATCATCTCCCAGTTTAAAGGCTTTTCCAGTTATTATAGATTTAAACATATGAAATATTTCCTTTTCTAACAGATTAGAAAAATTCCCGGGGATCTGCTATTGACCCTTTTAAAGCCGATGCAGCTACAGTGGCTGGAGAAGACAAGAATATTTTTGCATCTGTGCTCCCCATCCTTCCGGGAAAATTTCTGCTGGAAGTAGAAATACAATTTTCTCCCGGAGCTAAAACTCCCTCGTGAGCACCTAAACAAGGACCACAAGAAGGGGTAGCCAAAGTTGCCCCTGAATCTAACAGGATTTGAATATAACCCAACTCAATACATTTTTTTAATATTTGGCTGGAAGCGGGTATAACAAGTAATCTTACCCAGGGAGCTATTTTCTTTCCCTTTATAATTTCTGCGGCTATTTTAATATCGTTAATTCTTCCTCCGGTACAAGTGCCAATGAAAGCTTGATGAATGGGTTCTTCTATCATTTGGGAAACAGGAACTACTTTATCTACTCTATTAGGAAGAGCTATCTGTGGTTCGAGATCGGAAATGTCAAAATTATAAACAGATTCGTATACTTCGCTATTTATATTATTTGTTCTTTTTACAGATTTAAATTCTTTGTATTTTTCTGAATTGGTATGTGAAATATATTCCATTACTTTTTCATCCGGCCTAATATAAGTAGCTTTTGCCCCCATTTCCACGGACATATTACAAAGAACCAATCTTTCATCTAAAGACAGATCTTTTACTACTTCTCCGTCAAACTCTATGGCTTTATATAAAGCTATATCTGTTCCTAATTGGGAAATAATATAAAGGATAATATCTTTTGCCATTATCCCTTTTCTTATTTTTCCTTCTACATTAATTTTAATGATTTCTGGAACTCTTAGCCATATCTCTCCGGTAAGTAATACTGCTGCCATATCAGTTGCTCCTATTCCGGTAGAAAAAGCACCAAAAGCTCCGTGGGTCGTGGTGTGAGAATCAGTTGCCACCAACATCATCCCCGGCCAGACCAAGCCTTCTTCTGGCATCACCTGATGACATACTCCTCGGTTAATATCAAAGAACTGTTTTATGCCTTGCTCTTTGGCGAATTCCCGCATTTTCTTTTGGTTTTCCGCGGCTTTAATGGTAGGAGCAGGGGCGTAATGGTCCATAACAAAAGTTATTTTTTGAGGGTCCCAAACTTTATCCCCTCCCATCTCTTTAAAAGATAATAGCACCTGTAAATACAAATCATTTATCTCTGCCAAATCTACTTTGGCTACAATAAATTCACCAGGTTTAACTTTTTCTCGACCAGCAGCACGAGCTAATATCTGATGTAAAGGATGCATTTAAAATTTAATTCTCTCTTTCTTTAAAAGTATTTTCTTAAATAATTTAATATGAATTCATATTATTTAATTCTAAAACTTTTAAACTAATTGAGGGACAACTGTATTCCCCGAAGGAAGAATATAGGCCTGAAAATCTTCGCCATACTTTTCTTTAACATATTCTGTGGCTTGTGAAATATTCTCCATGGGGATAAAATATAATTTACGAACTTTATCTTGAGGCAAAGAAGAAATTAATATCACTTCTACTTCTTTTGTTAATTTAGCTATAGTATAGGCTTTGTGCCCACCTAAAACAAATTTCTTTTTTAAACGTTCAATTATATCATCGGGGGTATTTGCTTCTTCTATCCATTTTTCAAAAGTAGGTTCTCCATAACCCTCGCTACATTCAGCAAGTAGTATGATAGTCCCTCCTGGTTTTACCGCCTGGTAGGCATTATTTAAGGCTTTCTGAGCCTGATAAACATTAATATCTTTAGGATAGCCGCCAGTACTGGCAATTACAACATCTGCCTTTTTTTCAATAGGACAGATGTATATTTGCTTGCATACCTCTACTCCCTGCAGCCATGAAGTTAATAATTCTCCTGCTACAATTTCTACTATTTTGTGGTTTTTATCAATAACTACATTGATATTAAAATCAACTCCAACTTTCTCTGCAGCTTCCTGCATCTCCTGGTGAACAGGATTGCCTTTAAGATTTCCGGCTCGAGCATTAAGATGAACCATCTGAGCATGATTAGATTCAATAGTCTTTCTCCCGCAAATACCAGGAAGGATGGATTTTCTTCCTCCGGAAAAACCGGCAAAATAGTGAGGGACTATTACCCCGGTAGTAATGATAAAATCTATATCCGAGACCATCGGGTCAACCCAGAGCTTATTACCGCTTTTTAAATTACCCAAATCTTTTAAGTTGTGGTCATCACAGTTATGATTAATAAATTTATAAGTAGAAAAAATATCTTCCCCAAATATTTCCTTTATTTCTTCTGGGGAGTTGCTGCGGTGTATTCCGGTAGCCACCATAAAAGTTATATTTTCTTTTTTTATGCCTATTTGATGTAATTCATCTAATAAAGGAGGTAAAACTACTTCATAGGGCGTAGGCCTA
>ASPC01000011.1 GCA_000405345.1 Atribacteria bacterium SCGC AAA255-N14 | reverse complement strand
CTCAATCAGCTCATCACCGACCCGAATGGTCTTTTCATCTGAAAACGATGCTTTTCCCATATAAAGTTCAACACCTATCTCCCGATAATATTTTTCATTGCTTTTGG
Source organism: Atribacteria bacterium SCGC AAA255-N14 (assembly GCA_000405345.1). The sequence continues at coordinate 30,635 of ASPC01000011.1, read as the reverse complement.
GAATGGGTTGGGTAAATGTCCTTTTAAACCGCATGAGTTCCGGCCAGTCAATCTTGACGTGGCCCACTATTCCTTTTCCTTTCATGTCCTTAAACCGGGCCACCACTTCCGAGGCATGCACCAGTACTTTTTTCGGATTACAACCTTTCAAGGCACAGGTACCGCCTAGAGGTCCAGTATCCGCCAGGGCAACACTCAAACCCATTAGTTACGGGAGGATAAGAGAAGATTACTTCCTCCCTTTTTCTTAGGTTAGTACGAGGTTGAAATGTAATCCTCTTTTATATATTCGACATTAGTTTTAAAAATCCTGCTTTTCTTGAAAAGTTTTTTAGTGCTATACGCAGTATTTTCGGAAATCTACTTTTTACCTTTCGGGCAAACAGATAAGCATATTCCACATATGCTTACTTCCTTTTTGATCCTTTCTGCTGATATTTTTCTGCAATACTCTTTGCATTTAAAAGGATCAAAAAATACATCTCTATCAATTGAAGTTGTCCATAATTGTCCAGTGGCAGTTTTAGCAGGACAATGACTCACACAAACATTACAACTTCCACATTGACTTGTATTTATTGGAATCCCGCTTTTAGAAATGCTTACTGTTGTTAATACACTGGCAAGTCTAACTCTTGGACCGAATCTTGAGGTTACGAGTAAATCTGTTTTCCCAATCCATCCTATTCCTGATCTGGTTGCTGCCAATTTGTGAGAAAAAGAATATCGTAATGTTTTTTCATAGGTATCATTAAGCTCACTATCTGTTACCGTTGCTTTGATTGGATATGCTTCGATATGATAGGTTTTCAATAAATTGCATATTGCTTTGGTTTTCATGTTTAACTCATCATTGATGTTACAATAGAGATCATAGTATAAATCAGTAGGACCATTGGAAATTTGATTAATAATTTGATCATCTAATTTTCTGGCTAATGATATGCCATATTTATATTTTGCGTATTCTGGTTTTAATAATCCTGAGAGTGAAGCATACCCAATTTCATAATTTTCTTGTGGGCATATCTCTTTGATTTCATTTACTATTTTATTCATTTAATTCCTTTTCCTTGGGTTAGTAAGTCGTTTTTCCTACTGATCCTGGATCGATGGGCAACCCAAATTTAACAGGTATTTCTCCGAAACTTCAGTTAATCCATAGGTACTTATTTCCTTTTTTAACTGTTCGCATGTGCCATGCCCTCCGATAAAACCATTCAATCTTGCTACAGCCGTAGAATCTACAAAATCCTGAAAATTTGGATATATTTTTTTTAATTCGCCACTTATCTCCTCATTTTGCTGCAGCCTAAATTTCTGATGATAATCTTCTGCCCTATAGAACTGAGTCAATGGAACGATTTCGGTAACTAATTTTGTATCCAGTTTTTTTTCTTGTTCCTGCATTGATTGGATAGCCGCATCTCTCTGCTTTAGATTATGGTAAAAAACAATAGACATATATTGTCGGCTGAAAGATTTCAATTTGCAATTGTGGTTATCCCAAAATATTTGCAGCAACTGGGGGTAGGTTATTTTTTCCGGGTCATAATCGATTTGAATGGTTTCGCTATGATTTTCCAGGTCATGATAAGTCGGGTTTATTTTTTCTCCGCCGGCATATCCAACTCGGGTGCGAATCACACCAGGTAAAATTCCGAATAAACTATCCGGTCCCCAAAATCAACCCATGGCAAAAGTAGCCGTTTCAATATTAGTAGGCATATTCCGATCGATTATGGGAATATTGCCTTCCCGGCTATTCGTTGAACATGCAAAAATAATATTAGAATGACTTATATTCTTGAAAAAATTTCCATTTACCTGAATTAAACAAAAAATAACGATAACAAAAATTACTAAATTTCTCATATTTTTCACCACCTTTCCCTCTGGTATAATATATAAAGTGAATTTTTTATTTTATCTCTTTGCTTTTATCAATTTTTCCAGTTTTTTTCTATCAGGCATTCTATTTATTATGGGTGCCTTATCTGTTTCATAGGCTTTTATACCTTCTTCAAAAGTTTTTTTACCCGGGTGTTTATAGAAAATCCCCAGAGGCAACTTTTCTGTTTGTACAGCCTGCTCAAAAGCTGCCAACCTATCATAAGGATCATGTTTTTTTAAATAAAATGTTTTTTCCTTAAACCAGGGATAGGTATTTAGCTTATTGAAAGATACACAGGGTTGAAAAATATCTACCAGAGCAAATCCTTTATGTTTAATGGCTTCCTTTAATATCTCTATAGTCTGTTCCTCATCTCCGATAAAAGCTCTCGCCACAAAAGATGCATTAAGAGCTATGGCCACCGCCAAAGGATTAAAAGGTTCTAAAAATACGCCATTGACCTGGACAGGGGTTTTAAAACCCGGTTGGCTGGTAGGAGAAGCCTGTCCTTTTGTTAAGCCATAAACCATATTATTATGAACGATATTGGTTAGATTCGGATTTCGACGAATCGCGTGCAAAAAATGATTACCCCCTTCCCCATACATGTCACCATCTCCCCCTTCAGCAATAACTGTTAGTTCGGGATTGCATGCCTTTATGGCAGTAGCTACCGGCAATGCCCTTCCATGTAATCCATTAAACATGTTGGTCTTAAAGTATTGCGGCGTTTTGGTAGCTTGCCCTATTCCTGAAACCAGCACTAAACTTTCAGGTTTTATTTTCAATTCAGTAAGCGCTCTCTTTAAAGCTTGAAGTATTCCAAAATTACCACATCCCGGACACCAGGCCAGGTCTATATTTTTATCTTCCAAATCAAATAAATTTTCCATGATAGTCCTCCTTCACTTAAATGGCTTTTTCCAATTCACCAATGAGTTCATCCACATAAAAAGGTAATCCATTGTATTTAAGTATTTTATGTTCTACCTCTGTGTTGGCAAAAAGTTTCAATAATTTACTGAATTGAGAGGTGGCATTGTTTTCCACTACAATAACTTTTTTAGCTTTTTTAAGATAATCTTCAGTTATAGAGGACAAAGGATAAATTTGTTTAAAATGCAAGAAAGAGATATTGGGTTTTTTTAAACTCTCCAGAGCTTCTTTTATAATATGATAGGTGGAACCCCAACCGACGATGAGAATTTCGTATTCCTGGTTTCCTATTAATTCAGGAGAAATTTCATCTTTCTTTATTTCTTCCAATTTTTTTAACCTCTTATCCACCATTTTCGTTCTTAAATTTAAATCTTCGGTAATTCTACCGTATTCATCGTGCTCATCACTATCTACTAATACCAACCCTTCTCCCCAACCGGGTATGCCTCGATCTGATATGCCATTTTTGGTTAACTGATATCTTTTATAATTCTTTTTTGTTTTGCTTATATATTTTTCAATTTTTGTTTTGCTTAAATCAAACTCTACTGTATTGTAATAAGAATCCATTAGATATTCGTCAGTTAGTATAAAAACCGGAATTTGATATTTATCAGCTAAATTAAAAGCGCGTTGTGTGAGATAAAATAAGTCCTGAATTCCTCCGGGAGCGTAAATAATTCTGGGAAATTCTCCATGACCGGAATACAAAGCCAACTCTAAATCTCCCTGCTCCGTTCTGGTGGGTAAACCGGTTGCCGGACCGGGTCTTTGGGCAAGATGTATTACAACAGGCAATTCTAACATACCAGCCAAACTAACTCCTTCTTCCATTAAAGCGAGTCCGCCACCGGATGTGGTGATCATCCCTCGGGCTCCTGCATACCAGGCCCCCAGGGCCATATTAATAGCACTTATCTCATCTTCGGCTTGCTCGGCAATGATGTTGAACTCCTCTGCATGCTGGGAAAGGAAAGTTAAGACTCCGGTAGAAGGAGACATGGGATAAGCGGAAATAAAATGACATCCCCCGGAAATTGCCCCTAAGGAAACTGCTTCAGCTCCATTTAGAATAATTTCTTCTTGAATATTCTGTTCGGGGTCAGGAACAGGTATAGAAAGTTGGGCCAAACTTCCTTTTTTTATTAAATCAGAGGCAAGCTCATACCCTCTTTTAATGGCAGCAATATTTCCCTGAACAATTTTTTCTCCTTTAGTAAAAAAATGTTTCCTTGTATATTCAAGAGGAATTTGCTGCTTTATCCCGAAAATGGCAGCGATTAAACCCACTGCCACAATATTTGCAAAAATTGGATTTCCTATTTCTTTCGCCACTTTCGTAAAGGGAACGTCTAAAATTTCTCTTTCAGGAAGAATTTTTTCTTTTTCTCCTAAAATAACCGTATTTTTACTGATCCTTTTCTTTAAGTGAGACAGGGCAGACTGATCCAGAGGAATTAAAATATCTATTCGATTCAAGGGAGCCAATACTTTCTTGGAAGATATGATTATCTGAGTAGAATTACTTCCGCCTCTTACTCGAGACATATATTCTTTGGTGGCAAATACGTTGAGACCACCTAATTTAAAAATCCGGGTCAATAACATTTCAACAGTTTGTATTCCAAGCCCAGCTGCACCACATAACACCAAAGAAATAACCTGTTTATCTTTACCTGGATGATTTTTTTTGTTATACGGTTTAACCATCTTTACTCACCTCTATTTCTAATTTAATCTAAAAATGTTAAAAAATCTACAAATTCTTTTTTTTCTGAATTAAAATTTCTGCATTTTTTAGTACTGGGAGTTAAATCTTTATTCTTTACAGTTAATTAAACTATTTGCCAAGAATAAAGATTCGACCCTATTCATCTTTAATAGGATTTGTCCCTATTTATTATAGAGCTGTTTACTTTTTTCTAATAAATTTTCTTTCTTATTATCTGTACAATTATTCCAAGTGAAATGAAAGTTAATCCAATGATAACAACTGTGACTATACTTTGAACTGGCACAGCATCGGCAGTAAGTCGTTTCATTAATATCCCGAATAAAGCCCAATCCACTACCAGGCAGTAAAAGATATCCTTTCGATAAAAAAGCATAGTGAGTGAGATAGCTATACCGATAATGATGACAGCTACAGTCCAGAACGGTTCACTGAGCCCAAATCGATTCCAGCCAAGATTCACCAAAAGTGCTGTGGTATTGGCAATGGTGGCGATGGTAATCCAACCAAGATATACACTAAAGGGAAGATGAACCAAGTATTTTTCAGATTTTGATGAATCTGCTCTGCCAATCTGCAGTTTTACATAGATACCTATTAAAGAAACCAATAGGACTAACATAAGAAAAAGGGATATAGAGAGAAGTTCAAAGTGCCAGGCAAAAATCCAAATGAGGTTGGCAAGAGAAGAAGCAAAAAATAGGATACCTATTTTTTCTATGAAAGAAATATTTTGCGTATTCTTTCTAAAAGCATAGACCAACTGATAAACAATGAAAATAGCAAGTAATAGATAGATTACCCCCCAAATTGAAAAAGTAAATCCTGACGGAACAAATAAGTTAGGGTATTGGTCAGATAACTCACCGGTGGTCTTGTTGTTTAAAGGAAGGGCGACAGCAAGATAGTTTACGATAACCATACCGAAAAAGCCTAACAAATTTAGGATTGATAAAGTTTTTCTTAACCGATTATTATTCATAAGTTCTCCTCCTTTTCTTTATTTATAATATGTGACAGTGGACGGTCTTTGTCACACTTTAATCCTCGATACTAGACCTCGATTAATACTAAAATTTCAGCTATCTCCCTGATGGATAAATTAAATTTCCTTTTTAGATTTAATATCAAATCATCCCTATAATATTTATTCTGGCTTTTAGAAATATCTTCAATCTTTAGATCTTTTTCTTTAACATGTCTTTTTATATATTTATAAGCTTACTCGTAATTGGTAATTTCTTTTGCCGGTATATTATTTGATTTATATTCCAAACTAATAAACATTGATGGTTTTTGTGGGAAGGCTTGAAAGAGTTGGATGGCTTTAGGAATTTTTAAGGTATTTTAGATGAAAAAATGGTTAATATTTCTTTTTTGTCTAGGCATAATAATTTCCTTGTACCTAATTTTTTTTAATTATATGCCTTTTTACGCAATGTGTCAAAGAACCATCCCCTGTCACATTATATAAATATATTTGACCATACCAATCTTTTGATTTATTATAAAAAACAAAAAGCACCCTTTTATATTAGCTTAAATAAGCGAATAAGAAGTCGTGTAAAATGAATATCCTCTTATTGGCAAAAGCTGATAAGAGGATATTTTATAAACGGGTTGAATAACAAAAGTAATAACAATTGAAGCTGTAAAATTATTTACTGTATAAACTTTCCTTTATAAGAATAAGATACAGATAAGGATGAGGATTATCTATATGAATTGTTCTATACCAATAGAAAAACAAATAAGTTTTGTGGTTAGATAAGGAAAATTAGAGAATCATTTAAATCTTTGTTGAAATCTATTGAACAAAAAAGAAAATCTTTCCTAATTAATTAGTATTTTTTTAAAGCAATGATTTTTGCGTTAACAAATAGAAAAAGACATTTGTTGTTTATAATTTTTATTAAAGGAGGTATAAAATGAGTAAGACATATGATTTAGTGGTCATTGGAAGTGGTGTTGCGGGGGGCACTATTGCCATCAAGTGCCGAAATGCGGGTTTGAGTGTTGCCCTGGCGGATACTGGACCTCTAGGCGGTACCTGTGCCTTGAAAGGTTGTAATCCGAAAAAAGTACTGGTGCATGCCTCGGAAGTGGTGGCCCGGTTTAAGGACATGAAAGGAAAAGGAATAGTGGGCCACGTCAAGATTGACTGGCCGGAACTCATGCGGTTTAAAAGGACATTTACCCAACCCATTCCCAAAAGCAATGAAAAATATTATCGGGAGATAGGTGTTGAACTTTATATGGGAAAAGCATCGTTTTCAGATGAAAAGACCATTCGGGTCGGTGATGAGCTGATTGAGGGTAAATGTATCGTGGTTGCCACCGGTGCCAGGCCCCGGGAACTCAATATTCCCGGAGAGGATTTACTTTGTAACAGCGAATGTTTTTTAGAGCTTAATCGATTACCGGAAGAAGTTCTTTTTGTGGGCGGTGGTTATATTGCCTTTGAATTTGCCCATATTGCCGCTCGGGCTGGTGCCAAAGTCACTGTTTTACAGCGTGGAAACCAGACTTTGAACAAATTTGATCCGGATATTATTCGTCTGCTCATGAAGGCATCAGAAGAAATCGGTATTGAGGTTAAAATGAATCAGGATGTTGAGAGGATAGAGAAGTTAGGGAAAAAACTGAAAGTCTATACAGGAAAAGAAGAAGGGAATGAATACACCGCTGATTTAATCGTTCATTCCGCAGGCAGAGTCCCTAATTTAGAGGGATTAAACCTGGAAGCCGGAAATATTTCCCGTGACAGGAGAGGTATTCTGGTAGATGAATTCCTTCGGAGCCAATCTAATCCTTCAGTCTATGTATCAGGAGATGTAAATGCTTACGGTATTCCTTTAACGCCTGTGGCGGATATGGAGGCACGCTTGATTACAGCTCAAATCGTTAAAAAGCAAATGGAAAAAGTCAATTATCATGTCGTTCCCAGTGTATTATTTACCATACCCTCTGTTGCTTCAGTGGGTCTTCATGAAGAAGAAGCCCTTAAAAGAGGAATTGATTTTGAGAAACATTTTAATGATACCTCTAACTGGATAGCTTCAAGACGATTGGGTTTAAAGTATTCTGCTTCTAAAATATTAATTGATAAGTCAAACCATCAGATACTTGGAGCCCATTTGATGGGACATCATGCGGAGGAAGTCATAAATTTATTTTCACTGGCCATGCGTCATCAGCTTACAGTGGAACAAATCCAAACCACGGTCTATGGTTATCCCACTTTTTCCTATGACATTCATTCTTTGTTACCTTAATAGGTTCAGAAGTAAATTTGGACTTGAAGCAGAACAGGAATGATAGAAGGGAGAGAGATAAAGATTAAAAACCAAATTAAAAAAGAGGCATCTTTTGATATATTGATATAGTAACAGCTCCGGATGACATTCTATTATATTTTATAAGTTTGAATTTATCCTTTTTTATCAAACTTGATAGCCCCTTGTTCTGTATGTAGTTTTTAAAATTTCTATCATGCTCTCCCCCGGCTATTCTTTCAATTATGCTTACTAATATTTTACCAAATTTAGTCGTTTTATTATCAAAAACATAATCAACAACCAGCATAAGTCCATCTTTTTTTATAATTCTATACGCTTCATTCATAAGAGCTTGTTGAGTATTCCTATCTTTTTCGTGTATTGCAAAACTTAAAATTACTACATCAAACGACGCATCATCAAAATTTGTATTTGTTGCATCCTCTTTATAAATCTTTTTAGAGGAATTACCTCTTTTTGCAATTTCTAACATTGAATCAGATATGTCGAGGCAAGAAAGGTTTCTAAATCCGTGCTTTGAAAGTAACTTGATCTGATTCCCGGTGCCGCAACATAAATCTAAAATTATTTTCTCTTTGTATTTCAAAAGCTCATTCATTACCGCAATTCTTATTGGCTTAAGAGCTAAATAAAAAATAGGGTCATATATCTTTGCTATAAAACCATTATTACTTTTCATTTTGCTTCTTCCCATCATTCTCTTACTCTCTATTTTTTACTGTCTCCCCCGTCACACTCTCTTCAAATAGATTTTGCCAGGGCTTCAAAACCGGCAACGATATCCAATAATTCTTCGGTAATCGAATTTTGCCGTTGGCGGTTAAATTGAGCGTTCAGATTATCCAAACGTTCCTCGATGTTCTCTTCAGCTTTCTGCATGGCCGTTAAACGGCTGGCGTTCTCACTGGCCATCGACTCGATAAAAGCCCTATATAAGGAAATGTAAAAAAATTGATGGATGAAGGAATAGAGCAGCTGTTCCCAGGGAAGGGTATATGATGGGAAATTACGGGAAGGCCATTTTCTTAAAGTTAATTCCCGTAACCATTCCTGATCCAGGGGGAATAGATGAAATTGAAAGGGCTCAAAGATTACTCCTCTTTTCAGCTTATTATAAAATAAATAAATATCATCTATTTTTTCCCGAAACCGCCATGACTCCACCAATACCAGTAATTCTTGAATAGCGCTATTCAGGTTATACCTGGATTCAGGAAAATCAATCCTGGCTGCCGGTTGGTAACCAATTTCTTTTAACTGTTCTTCGACTCTCTCTCCGGTAACCGCTATTTTTAATTGAGCATAATCGAAAGTGCTACCTTTTTCCCACTCCATAAAGGAATTAGCCACCATCACATTAAATTTACCGGCCATTCCTCTTTGCGAGCCAAAGATAATGACTCCCATTCGTCTTTCATTTTTTAATAGCGGTTTTTTTAATATTTCCGGTTTTTCCTTTAACAATGCCTGGAAACCTATCTCAATGGATTGGTGATATTCGGTAATGGCCTCTACGGCGCGCGCATGATAATGAATGTTCACTGCCGCCAATGCCTTCATGGTTTTAACCACAGAATATAAATCCTGGGCACTTTCAATTTTTCTCTGAATCGCTTCCAGCATCTGCATTTGGCTGGGCTTCCTCTCTCTTTAAAATGGTTGTTTCCACAAAATCAAGAATCCTTTTTACTTCATCACTATCCAGTTTTTTATTATTCATCACTTTTTCTTCCAATTGGGGAAATCTGTCTTCCAAATTCTTTTTTATTTCTATGATCCTTTTTTTAATATCTTCAACCGAAACCCCATCCCATAATCCCTGGTTTACCATAAGCAGAATGGTTATTTGTTCCATCACTGAGTAGGGAGCGTATTGATTCTGTTTTAAAATCTCTCTTATTCTTTTTCCTCTTTCCAGGATTTTTATGGTACTCTCATCTAACTGGGTGCCGAAGCGGGAAAAGATTTCCAGCTCTTGAAATTGAGAATAAGTTAAACGCAGGCTGCCCACTACTTCTTGATAGGAAGCTAATTGCGTTTTTCCTCCTACCCGGGAAACTGACTTCCCCACATCCACGGCCGGCAACAGCCCTCCCTGGAATAATTGAGGGGAAAGATAAATTTGACCATCGGTAATGGAAATAAGATTGGTAGGGATATAAGCTGATAAATTTTGTGCCTGGGTTTCGATAATGGGCAAAGCAGTTAAAGAACCGCCACCTTTTTCTTTCTTCAGATGAGTCGCCCTTTCTAAAAGACGGGAATGAATATAAAAAATATCTCCGGGATAGGCTTCCCGGGCAGGCGGCCTTCTTAATAAAAGCGACAGCTCCCGGTAAGAGCGGGCATGATGGGTTAAATCATCATAGATGACTAAAACATCTTTCCCTCTTTCCATAAAATATTCACCGATACTGGTCGCAGCATAAGGAGCAATATAATTTAAGCCGGGTGTATCTTCTCCTGATGCTACCATGACTATACTATATTTAATTGCTTCTGATTTTTTAAGTTGAGCAATGACTCTGGCCACCGAAGATAACTTTTGACCGACAGCACAATAAATACAAATAACCTCTTTATCCTTTTGGTTAAGTATGGTATCCACGGCAATCGTTGTTTTTCCGGTCTGTCTGTCTCCCAGGATAAGCTCCCGCTGTCCCCGGCCAATAGGTACCAGGGCATCGACGACTAAAATACCCGTCTGCAAAGGAACATTTACCGGTTCTCTATCCATAATAGGAGGAGATTCACGCTCAATGGGATATCTTTCCATGGTCCTTAAGGTTCCCAAATCATCCAGGGGACGGCATACCGGGTCAATGACCCTTCCCAACAATGATTCGCCAACCGGCACATCCATAACCTGGTTTGTTCTTCTCACTTCATCTCCGGCTTTAATCCCCTTCGCATCATCAAGTAGAACAATATCTACCTTGCCCGGTTCCAGATTAAAGATCATGCCCCGCTGACGGTCTTTAAAAATAACGATTTCCCCTGCCTTTACTTCCGGTAACCCTTTTGCTGTGACAATACCTTTGCCTACTGCAGATACAATCCCGATTTCCTGTATATATAAGGAGGCTTTCTGTTGTTTGATCACGCGATTCATACTGGAAAAAGTCCTATTTAAATTTTCTTTTAAAGATAAAGTATCTATCTCTTTCGTTGTATTATCCATCAATACCCCCACATAACCATAAATGACATCCTAATCCATCCAAATCAGATTAGTTTTCTTTCTTCTCGACATCCGATTCTTGAAAACTGAATTCAGTAAAAGCTTTCTTTAATTGCTCTTCCAGTCCATCTAAATAGTTTTCAATATTCCAGGAAATCTTCTTACCCTCTGTTCGCGTTTCAATGCCGCAAATCAATTTAGGAGAAACCTTAAAATTGATTTCAACCTTATCGCCGATTATCTCTTCCAGTATTTTCCTGATCTCGGATTCTTTTTTGCCGGTCAGTTTAAAACTGCTATCTACCCATATCTTCCGCTCATCTTTATTGATAAACCGGATAAAATCATCTTTTTCCTCTTTGCTCAACTTCCCCAACTGGATCAAGAAATTTTCAATCAGCTGATTTTCCAATTTTTCATCGGCTAAATCAGCTAAAACCTTTCTGCTCATCTGACACACCTGCTCGCAGGATAAATGGCGAAGGTCTCTTAAAAAAGCGGTGCGCTGTTTTAATATCGCCTCTCTCCAATTTTTTTGCTCTTCATCAATTTTACTTCTGGCATCCTTTACCAATTCTTCCCGCTTCTTTTGGGCATCCTTCTTGGCCTGAGCAAGCATCTCGTTCCATTTTTCCTGCAGTTCTTCTCTTATCCTTTGTTGTTCATCCAATTCTTTTTGAGCTGTCTCTTTTGCTGTTTTAGCATCTTGCATCTGGTCGGTGATTTGCTTTTCCCGCTCATCCATAATCTGAATAATCCGATTAAATAAAAATCGTTTCAATAGATAGATCAGGATTAAAAAATTAATGATTTGGGCAATGATAGTAAATGAATCTATAAGCATATTAACCCCCTAAAGACTTAAAACATAATTCCAGAAAGGATTGGCAAAAATAAGAATGACTGAAATGACCAAACAGTAAATCGCCGTCGATTCAACCATGGCCAATCCCACAAATAATGTTCTGGTAATGGTATTGGCTTCATCCGGCTGTTGAGCAATCGCTCCCAATGCCCGGGCCAGGGCCATCCCTTCTCCTATGGCGGGACCTATCGAACCAATGGCAATGGTGATTCCCGCAGTAATAATAGAAACCGCACCGATAATATCAATACTACTCATTTTCTTTACTCCCTTCCTTTTGTTCTATCTGTTCCGGCTTATTTTCTATCCGTGTTGCCGAAGCAATATAAACCGTGGCTAGCACGGTAAAGATATAAGCCTGTATTTGACCAATTAATAATCCTAAAACCTGCATCACAATAGGTATAAACAAGGGGGTGATGATCAATAAAACCGCCACAATCAATGAGCCGCTCATCACATTCCCGAATAATCGGACCGCCAGGGCCAGCGTACGGGAAAAATCGCCAATCACATTAAAAGGCGCCATGAAAATAGAAGGCTCCAGGTAATGTTTAAAATAAGCCAGCGCCCCTTTTTTGGCAATGCCAAAAATAGGTATGGCAAAAAATACGCAAATGGCCAGCGCACTGGTAGTGGACAATGAACCGGTCGGAGCCTGATAACCGGGGATAATAGCCAACAGATTGGATACTGAAATAAATAAAAATAGGGTGCCTAAAAAAGGAATAAAAGGGTCCGGATTCTGCTGGGTAATTTCTTTCACCTGCTGCCGTATGTAACCAACAATCACTTCCAAAAAATTTTGCCAGCGAGTGATTTTAGGCCCGATGGTTAAATTTCTGGTAGCCAGCCAGCTGATTAAAATAAGTATTAGCATGACTACCCAGGTAAAAAAAATCGTGGCGTTAAGATGAATTCCATTCCACTTAAATAAAATAATAGCATCCGGACTTATTTCCATTTTTAATTCCCCACCCCCTATTCAAATATTATTGCTTTGGTCCCTTTTTTGTTTTCCCAATCCTTCTACTTAAAAAAATACGAGCGATAATAAATCCGACCAACAGGATTAAAATATTTCCCCAATCACCCTGACGGGCAATATAGATTAATACAAAAAACACGGCAGCTATTCTTAAAATATAACTTCCCAAGGTTAATATAATTGGCGAACGAGCCTGATTCATATTTTTAATAGTCAGCCATAAACCGCCAAAATAAAATAGTCCTAATCCCAGGCCGATGAACAAATATAAGAAGCTATAAATGCTAAGATTCATTCTTCGTTTTCCTCTTCAATTGATTTTCGTTCTTTTTCCACCCAGTACCAGGCGTTGATACAGCCAAGAATGATTCCCAAAAAGAGAAAAGTCAAGGTCCAGGAAATATGACCCGGCCACTTCTTATCAGCCCAAATACCCACTGCAATGCCAATCACGGTCGGTACCATCACTGACCAGCCAATCACCCCGAACGAACCCATACCAAACCAGATAGCCTGATATTTTTTGTCTCGAGCCCTTAATTTCCGTTTTTCTTTTTTCTCGATTTTTTTGAGAAAACCCTGCTTTATATCTTTTGATTTATTCTGATGTTCCATTTATCCATGCGTCTCCAAATTTAAAAAACTTCTGACAAAATCTGCTTCTAATTTACTTAAAGCCGTTTGGGCATCTTTTTCTTTCTCATCTGTCTTTATAAATATTTCTTCCACCCGATTTTTCAGTTCTCCCAAATCTTCTCCTTCTATGGCATTCTTGGTCGAAATAACCACTTCATTCCCATATTTTACCAGGATTCCTTCATCGATAGCCAAAACAACATCTTTCTCCTCGGATGTGGTTAGCAGTAAAATCCCCGGCGTTAAGGAAGTGGTAAAATCAACATGTTTGGGCAGCAAGCAAAACCATCCGTTTTCTGCTTCTGCCGTTATTTTTTTGACTTCCTTTTTTAAAAATGTCTTCCCCGGTAACAATATCTTTAAATCAATCATTTTTATCTTCTTCTTTCGCTTCTTCTATGGAGCCAATCATATAAAGTGATTGCTCGGAATAACTGGCAAATTCGTCATTTAAAATTTTCTCACATCCATCCAATGATTCGGGTAAACTCACCCGGCGACCCTTATTGCCGATAAACTGTTCTGTGGTGGCAAAGGGCTGGGTTAAAAACTTTTCCAGACGCCGGGCACGATTGACCGTTCTCTGGTCCTCCTTGGATAATTCCTCCAAACCCAGCATGGCGATAATATCTTTTAATTCCTCATACTCTGATAAATTCTGTTTAACCTCCCGGGCTATCTGGTAATGCCTTTGACCAACAGTCAACGGTGAAAGCATATTAGAGGCAGATTTTAAGGGGTCTACCGCCGGATACAATCCCTGGCTGGCACGCTGTCGGGAAAGTACCACTGAAGCAGAAAGATGACTAAAAGTATGCACTGCTGCCGGGTCGGTAAAATCATCAGCAGGTACATACACCGCCTGGATTGAGGTGATGGACCCGGTGGGGGAATTACAAATTCTTTCCTCAAGGTCAGCAATCTCACTTGCCATGGTGGGTTGATATCCTACCCGGGAAGGTAATTCGCCTAAAAGACCGGAAACCTCGGCCCCGGCCTGGACAAAGCGGAATATATTATCAATTAACAAAAGAACGTCCTGCTTGACTTCATCACGGAAGTATTCTGCCATGGTTAAAGCAGCATGTCCTACTCTAAACCGGGCACCGGGTTGTTCGTTCATCTGGGCAAACATCAAAACCGCCTTTTTCAGGACGCCTGTTTCTTTCATTTCCCGATATAATTCTTCCCCTTCTCTGGACCTCTCGCCGATGCCGCAAAAGAGGCTTACCCCTTCATGTTCCAAAGCCATATTGTGAATCATCTCCATAATTAAAACCGTTTTGCCGACTCCGGCACCGCCAAATAAACCGGCTTTTCCCCCTTTTTCCAAAGGAGCCAGAACGTCAATTACCTTTATCCCGGTCTCATAAATATCTGTCGCCGTAGCCCGTTCGGCAAGAGGAAGAGATTTTTGATATATGGGGACTAATTTTTCAGGCGTTAAAACATCTCCTCCATCAATCGGTTCTCCAAAAACATTAAACATTCGTCCCAATAATCCGGACCCCACGGGCACTTGCAAGGGATGCCCCATGTCAATAATTTCATCTCCCCTTTTTAGCCCCTGAGTAGGCGTTAAGGCTATCCCTCTAACCGTATTGGCATCAAGATGAAGGGTTACCTCGATAATCGCTTCGCCGGATTTCAATTGGTAATTAATCTTAGGAAGGAACTGCGGGAAAAAAGCATCAACCACACTTCCCCGAATTGCTTTTATTTGGCCTCTGTTCATTTTCTGATTATCCATTCAAATATCTCCACTCATTATTCTTTGTCCATTTAAGTTTTAATTTATTTTTACTTTTTTCTTTTTTCTGATTATTTTATGTAGTGCTGTTAAACGAATTATTTTTAATTATACTATTTCTTTATAAGGTTGTACAATTTGAATTGAATCGTTTGGCCTAACTCAAGGCTTTCTTTAACACCGGATAAAAATCTTTCTCCCTCTCAATTATGGGGATTTTTTCCTTTTTTGCTTTCTCCTTCTGGCTTTCTGTACAATAACCCCATCCGGCCAAAAAAACGTTGACTCCCAAAGCGTCAGTTCCCATAAGGTAACTCAGCTGGTCATCAACAAAATAAATCTCATTTAATTTGGCATCATATTTTTTGGCGATGGCCTGCATATGCTCTGCCTTATGCTTGCCAAAGTTTTTATCAAAAATATCTTCAATGTCCATTTCAAAACCAAGATATTCCGGTTGAAAGGCACGATGAATGGCTTGCCCAAGATTGGAGGTAGCAATGACAACTTTTTGACCTTCCTTTGTAAATCGCTGAATCCCTTTGATGACTTCCTTAAAAACAGGTGACAGAAAAAACCATTTTTTAAAATTCTTTTTCTGCCATCTCTCTTTTTCTTTAAAAAATAATTCCCGAAAAAATTGATAATCGAATTGAAGCTGAGTACGATAAGCAATGAATTCCTGTTGGTCCTTAATCTTAACCTGCTCTTCCGTAATTTTAAGAATAGCAAAAAAATCACCCGACAATTCGATATAAGACCTTAAGCGGCGGTAATCATCCATTTCTTTTTTGTATTTTTTTTGCATTTCTTCCCAATTATTAAAAGTAAACAATTCCCCACCAAAATTTTTCTTTACTCCCGAATCAAAATATTTACAATAGGCATTATGACTTATAAATAAAGATTTTAAAGCACTGTCACTAATGACCCCGTCATAATCCACTGCTAATATTTTCATTTTCAATTCTTCTTATACCTTGAATTAATTTATGTAGTACTGTTAAATAAATTATTAAAATTATACAATTTCTTTGTTGGATTTTACAACTTAAATTGTGTGATGGCTGGGGTGTATAGAATAGAATTTTTGATTATGTAGAATAAACAAGAAGGAAGATTATAGTATTTGACATACTGTAATTTATTAAATACAATACAAATCTTTTTTAGTTCAATATCAAAGAATGTTAATTTGACTATTTTTTTATTCTCTCAAATTTAATTTTATTGTTTGTTTTTGATAAAAATTTATCCCCATGCTTAGCTAGTTGGAAAATCGAGTAATGACCATTATACAGAAGAAACCAAACTTCATCAAAATTTATATTTTCAAAATTACGATAATGTTTTATATATGCTTCTATGTCTCTCTCTCCAGTTAATGGTGGCCGAGAAATTATTAATAAAAATAATTTTCCCTCATATTTATATTCTTTTTTCTTTTTATTAACGACTCTTTTATTTATGTTATCATATAGACCATAATCAGGGTTGTCCATACCAAGAGTGTTATCTGGATATTTTTTCTTATAATCTTTTTTACTTATACGATTTTTAAGTAAATCTATAATACCCCAAGTATTTTTCGCATGTTCATTGTCATAATAAGCTCCAGCAATTTCAATATTTAGCCCATCACTACAAATACAATCGGGTTCTCCTTTACCTAAATCCGGATTACCGACCTTTATAAATTTAATATTTTTGCTAAATTGTTTATTGTAAAGCTCTAAAAATTCCTGACAACTAGATTTTTCAACCTGCTTGGAGTCGTCCTCTCTTTTTTGTTTATTGTTTTTTGTTTTCTCCATAAAAATTATAAACCTTTGATATATTCTTACTAGTTTTATCAATAAACAAGTCCTTTGCATTTTAGGTGCAGCAATTTCTTAAAATATGATAAAAGCGTGGTAAAGAATTATCTCCTGCCATATTCTAATTATTTAAAAAGACATTACGAACCTGGACTTATCAGACCTCTTACGAAGAGTGAAAAAAAATTACCGAATTACTGAGCTAGGACAACCCTTCATACTTAAAATGTTCGAATCCTGCCCGGCTCCCCCTAGTGGTCAGCTTCACAACTTTTAGTATAAATGGTAAAACTAAAAAGTTTTTTTTAATGCTAATCTAATCACTTACTAAAAACCAAGAAAAGTTACCGAATTATAAGGCTAATATATATGTCTCCTGCCTGTTTGCACCACTACATAAATAAAGAATTTATTGTTTTCTTGTTTCTTCTTTTCCATAAGTAATATTCAATTCTGTATGATTATTACTAATCTTTTTTTTTGATTATTCCTATTCTTAAACTAAATTTTTCTTTTTCATGCTCATTTAAAAAATGATACTCATCGTTGATCTTTTCGGCTTCCAAATAATATTTTAAAGCCTTTTCGTATTCTTTTTGAATATAGTATAAGTGCCCAATATTTTGATTTGCTAGAAAAATGCCTTTTACGTGATTTATTTCTTCTGCAATATTTAACGCTTCCTGATATTTATTTAGAGCCTCATCATATTTTCCAATATCTTTGTAAACATTACCCATATTCCCTATTACATTCTCAATAGATTTTATATTATTTGTTTCTTGTAATAACTCAAAAGATTTTTGAAATTCTTCCAATGCTTTATTGTATTCCTTTTTTATATAATATATGGTTCCTATTGTGTTATAAGAGTTTGCAATATTTAATATGTCATTTGTCAAAATGAATAAAAAAAGAGATTTTTCTGCAATATTCAATGCTTCGTCATATTTTTCTTGACATCGAAGAATATTAGCTTTATTACCATAAACTAATGCTAGATCATGTTTACTCTTTGTTTTGTCTAAAATTTCAATTGCTTTAATACAATTTTCCATTGCTTTATTATAATCGCCCATTTCTTTATAAGTACTACTAATCCCATTATATGTTCGGGCGATACCTATTTGATTTCCTGTTGAGATAAATATAGATAATATCTCTTTATAATTATCTAATGCCTCTTCGTATTTTCCTTGAATATCAAGTATATTGCATATATTATTTAATATCTTAGCAACTTTATCCTTATTTTTAGTATTCCTAAAAAATTCAAGACCTTCATTGTAATACTTTAATGCTTCTATATAATCACCGTTTATATAATATACGTTTCCTATTTCTACTGTGGCATTTGCCACCTCTTCTTTACTAGTTTTTTGATCTTTTATGCTTTTAGCATTAATAATTGCTTCTTTATAATATTTTTCTGCTTTGTCAGCATAATTTACATTATAAAAACAATTTCCCAAGAATGTATTTACTGTAACTTTATTTTCCAAAGAAATTGTTTTTACATTTAAACATTTATTAAATTCATCTATTCCTTCTGCATATTTATAATTATTATAATGCTGTATCCCTAGATTAAAATGATATTTATATACTGGATCATTTCCTAAATTATTAATATACGGAATTTCTAATCCTTCACAATTATGCAGAATTTGTCTTTGCAATAACTGTGAATTAAATTCTTCCGTCTCTTGGAGCTCTTTTATCAGATCGCCTTGTTTCTCATATTTTTTATTTCTTTCAACTATTGTAATTACTGCAATAATTAGCATTAGAACACATAAACTAATAATTATAATCTTTTGTCGAGATTGAATAATTTTAATTTTGCCTACATATATTGAAATTATCAGAGTTAAAATTGGTAACATAAGAGTTGAAATGAATGTAATTATTTTATACATTAAACTTTCCTTCCTTTTAAAATATAAGGGATAGATCTTCATTCTGACACATTATAATTTCTAAAATATTATGAAAGAATAATAAATGCTCGCCTACTGCCATATCCTAATCATTTGAGAAGACATCGGGAATCTGAACTTATCAGACCCCTTACGATAAGTTAGAAAAAGTTACCGAATTATTGAGCCGGCACATCCATTCCCTGTCATATCTTATACTATTAGTAATTATAAAAATACGAAATCGTTATTTTTTTAATAGACTACAACAAATAATTTGATCGATCACTATTCAAATCTATTTGGAATTCCTAGCACTTTGCAGAATTCTGACATAAATGATTCAATCGTATCTACAGACCATTTAGCACAACCAGCACCAAGACATTGGTGTGGAAACCATAAGCTCTTCGGTTTTGAAAAAGTATTTAACGAAAATTTTTTATGTAGACGTGCTTTGATCTTTTGATGGACTTTAGCTTCATCGTCCCATTCTGGTTTATAATGAATCAGAGCATTTCGAAGATAAACTAGTGAATCGGTATCTTGAAATGGATTTCTACTTTGATCGAATTCCTTTTNACCAACAGATTTTAAAGCTTCCTGATATTTTTCAAGGACAGGAAAAAAAGATTTAAAATTCACCCATTGATTTGCCAAAACAGATAATTGAGAATCATTTAAACCTGATAAAGTGTTTTTATCTCTATCCTGAGCCTCTAGATAGAATTCGTTAATAGAAGCTTCTAAAGCTGCTACAGCAAATAGAATTGCGCCAGTTACATATGCGCGGTGCCTTCTTCCATCCACCTTGGACAGATTCGTACTAAAATTTTCTATATGTGCAGCTTCCTCAGAAAAATTTCTGGCTGTCCAATGATGTTGCTTCGAAAAGCGATGTTTCAATCTTAAAGATACACCTCCTTTAAAATTTAATTGTCCTTTGGGTTTCATTTTGATTCCCTCCTCTAAATAGATAATATCGACAGACACCTATTTATCAATATTTTTCTATAATCCTATTCATAATTAATCGATGTTCCTCTTCTGTTAATGGTATATCTTTATCCCTTCCAGGAAATAACTCGTAATATGTTTTTAACAATAATTTTAATCTCTCTATTCCATCAGGATTTACTAAAGGCATCATATCTTCTTCTAAGGGAGGAAATTCTATTTCATCAAGTAGATTTACATTATGCTTACCTTTGGCATATTTTAAAATATTTTCAGCTTTTTTAATGATTTCATTTCCACGATTTATAATATTATTATAATGTTCCTCAAAATTTAGTGAACCTAACATAGAAGATGGCCATAAAATTATCGCCTGTTCATAAAAGAGTCTCAATGCAAATAATTCATTTTTATAATTTGTTATTTTCTCTTCAATATTTTTTATTTTATCCATTAATATTTTTCCACCTTTATAACCTTTACAAGCAAAAGGGTTTAATTAACATTACTACAAGCATTATGGCCTCTATTTAATATCTCATTATTATTCCCTATTTAAATACATCCCTACTCTTATTCTAACCATATATTACATAGTTATAACTATTCTTTTAAGATAAAACATATATTAAGAAGGAATGAAATCTATGCCTGTTAATTTTTTTGCATAAAGTATCATCCCAAATATTATTCGTGTGAAATCTTTTGGGGTCAGGCTTCACAACTTCACATTTTTAAATTTCTATACTCAATCTGATTATAAAACCATTTTCTTTTATATTTTGTGAACTTGTAAAGTTACCGAATTATTGAGCTGGTACAACGTCCCCGTGACACCCAAAAGCCGCGGCGTATGAGCAATTCTTTGTGCAGCCACTTGTTAGCTGTTACTATGGCCATATCCAGGTAGATTAGCTATTGGTTTTTTCTGTTTTTTCGTCTGCCTTAGCACGTCTAAGCAGAACAAGCTCGTCTTTGGAAAACTTTTTCCCCCAAAAAGAAACGTATCTAAGATGTCTGGTCTGCTTTAAATACCTATATCTCGTTCTGGCACGTATTTTCTTTACGCCTAAAAAGCCTAAATCTTCCATATTCAAAATGTAACATTTTATTTTAGACTCGGATTCATCAAAGTAAAGGTGAAAGAAAAACTGGTATTCAGAGCAATAGTTAATAGATTGGATATCCTTATAATAGCATGTCAAAATAATTCGAGGTGAGGGCCATAAGTTTTTATTTTGAATTTCCTTTTGCGAGGCAAGCACCGCATGTCCTTCCAGGTGCTTTCGCCCTTCACAAAAATCTTTCAACATTTCACCTACAACAAAATTATCGAAACAGATATCGATAGTTTTTTTATTACTTGCTCCTTTGACACCTTGCGAAGATATAAAACTTAGGTGCTTTGGTTTATCGATTGGAAGCCATGAATTTCTAAATGGTTTTCTGACTACAAAATGAACCTTTGCGTCCAGAAATACATCTTGTGCGGGTGAAATACCAAGGTTGGCGATTTCAAGTTTAATATGAAACCAAAGCCTTTTCCCTTCTATGAATTCATTTAGAGCTTCGATATTGCATTTGCTATTAAGGTCGGGAGTCAGATAAATTTCTTTTGGCTCAATTAAGACGGTTGGTCTAGATGAAATTTCCAGCATTCTTCTGTTTAACATCGTATAATACAATGTAATAAGAACAAGAAGGAGTGTTGCAAATAACGTAAGAAATGCAATATTATTTGTAATCCATTCAATCATTTTTTAATCTCCATACATAACAATTGATGTACTAATTCGGCTTTTATGGTCTTCTGTATTTATTTTTTTGATTATACCATGCCAATCTCAATATTGCATTGGGGGCAGTTCTCAACATTTGACATACTGTAATTTCTTAAAATATAATGAAAACGTAATAAATGACTTTCTCCTGTTATATTCAATCATTTGAGAAGAAATTAGGAAACTGGACTTACTAGGCCCCCTTAAGAAAAGTTAGAAAAAGATACCGAATTATTGCGCTAACACAACTGTCTCTTTGTAATTTTTTCACTAATTTGGGAACTTACGAAGCCTAACCTTGCTATCTCTCTTATAATGTAATTATATTGAAAATACCTTATTTACTTCGTTTTGAATTTTAGACCAGTCAATCAATAATTCAAACAAAGGGAATATTTCCTTATGTTTTACCATCTCGGCTATGAAGTAGCATAATCTGTTTTTGTCTTTAGGATGACTAACTTGCCCCATTAACCAAATAGTTTCAAAATTACTCTTATTAACCTCTGATGATTTATTAAATATTTCTTGAAAATTAATCTGGCCATTAAATGCAATACTGATCAGCGGAATTCTTTTTTTATATTTAGATTTGTCAGTGATAATTTTTTCTAAATTTTCTGGTTTAGTAAGTTCTGCAAGCTCTATTTTAAATACATCTGCGTTTTTAGATATTTCTTTATTGGGTAATGGTTTAAAATCTGGCTTCTTTCCTCTAGGATATTTCAGTACTAAAAAGTCGTAGCTCTCGTCTTCGGGATAAAATAAATCGTGTTCAAAATCTGGTTCTATTCCATTCCAAAAAGCAGTTAAAATACAACCATGAAATAATTCATAAATTTGTTTGTTTTCTCGCCCTTTTCTCCTCATTATTTGTAACCCCTTAGAAGCTAATAATGGAAGTACATGAAACAGTTTTTGCTGTTGTTGAATGTATAAGTTATTTCTACTTAAATCATTAGCAATTTCTTTCAAGGCAAAAGGAATAGCTTTGCGGAGAATAATTTCCTCTATCTTTTCTATTGGATTTTTTGTAAATAATTTATATGTTTCCATAATTATTTAAAACCCCATAAAATGTGACAAAAAACCGTCCCCTATCACATTACTTTTTTCAATTCCAACTTTTTTGCTAGGATTTCTTAATATCTCTATTAAAGCTTTATCAAATTGATAGAGAAATCCTTTTATTGCATAATAACCACCTTTGTTGTTCATAGTAGTATGCCATCTTTCGTGTCTATTATTCTTTAATTATACGGTTAACGCCGGGCATCACCTGGACCAAAAACCGCAAGGCTTTTGGGATTAGAGTGCATGCCCTTGTTCTGACTATATTAACCTGGAGTGCTTATTCAGAGTTCTGGTTACATTAAACCCTGAGTAGGAGGCTCGACGCAAAAGCGCCGAGACCTCCGACAGCACCTCGCCCCCCCCCCCATAAAAAATCGTTAAAATTTTTAATTTGAAAGTGGTGGGGGTCCAGGGAGTTGCCTGTGTTAACTCCTTCTTAAATGATCGGGTTGAGATTGAGCTTGTGCAAATCTCTTCATTGACTTCCCGTCACAAAGCTCAAATAAATCATTTCGCCATTCAACACGAGTGAAATCAACATTGTCATCTATCCTTGCACCAAGAAAATATCTCTGTTTCTCCTTTATTATTCCATATGTTATGGCAGAGGAATCAGGCTTTCTGTAAATGCCGACTAATTGTGGTGCACCACCGCACTTCTTATCTTTAATGTTTAATAGAGTGTCACAAAAGCAGTGAAATACACCGCGACTTGTACCATGATCAGGACCCTTTCTATAACGCTCAAAATTAGTATTGAATTCCTTTGTACCTGACCCGAGTACAAAAAGTATATCTGACTCTTGTGGCATGGCCATATCTTTCCCAGACCAGCCTTTACCGCGTGTCCATTCAATAAGTCGGCATTCGAATTTCAAATTATTAGTTGGATCTCTGGAAATGTGTATTACCCGCAATATATCTGCCGTAATCCCTTCTACCATCCTCGGGTACTTGTGAAACTGATGCACAAGTTTTTCTTTAATCGATTCAAACCTTTCTTTGCAGGACGATTGGGGCGAGAATAGCAAACCTCGGTCAGCCATTTCTGTTAATTGAGAAAGGGCCATTGTAGGAAAAAGCACATCACCACAATACCCAAGAATATCTGGTGAGTGCCGAAATGCGAAAACCTTTCTTCCATGGTCAAAAACAGCAGTATCGCCCCAACTTACACGACTATCTGCAGCAATGTAAGCAGATGCAGTACCGTGAGTGTCAACTCCTGTCCATGAAACAAGTAATGTCATAGTTGTTTTAGCCTCTTTATATCCTAATAACTCCTAAACTTTTTTTACAAAATATTAAGGGGTTAAGTCTTGAAATATCACTTTTCATCCTCTCCCTCGATTTTTTTAATAGCTCTGCTCACTGTAGTATAATGCACGCCAAAAAATTCTTGGGGTGAAATTTTTATTATTGACAAATTAGATTTATTTAATTGTCAGCGGTAAGATTTGCCCATGAATTTCTTTATATTTTAAAATATAACAAGATTTTTTTCTATTTCGGGGTAAATATTATCGATTTGTTTTTGAATTTCAATAGTTTTATATAATGCTGTAACAATGCGGCAATATCGTGGGGCATCGTCCATTATTCTATTTTTTCTATCTTTCAGGTATTTGTGTAAGATTTGGTAACCGCCAATCTGATAATTCCAGACCTCGGGTGAAACACCTTCAAAATATTTTTCTTCATTGATATAGATGCGCTGCTCATCTTCTTTATAGATTACTTTTTCAATCCGGTCATTATCTCCGGAACCCTGATATTTGGCAATAGGCGAATCAAGCTCCGAGCTTTTGAGTAAATGCAGAGCAGCTAATTCTTTGCCTAATTTTCCCATTTCTATGAATAGATCATAATCCGATGTAAACGGCACCCGCGGAAAATCTATTTTAAGAAACTCTGCGTAAGTTTCACGGTAGATCTTACTGTAAAAAATACCATAGATATAATAGAGGATTTCTTCGGGAGTGGGTTTCCTGTTAAAACTTTTACTTAGTTTTCCAAATACAAACGGCGAAATATTTGGTTCTTTTTCGTTTTGAGTATGATTGAAAAGGTTTTTATTTTTTTCATCAGGATATAGATACAAAGGTGCTAGTTGAATTATGCCTTTACTACTGAAAAATGTACGATTATCAACCATGCATTCTGAAACAATAAAATGAGAATACGTAACATTGCCAGAATACTGCCTTACGAAACATATTGCAATATTATCTTCCAACATGTGGCGCATATATTTTGGTCTTCCCCAATCAACCATAATTTCAGTATAATAGATATATCTTGTATCGAAGGGGCGGTAGAGTATTTTTTGATAATATGTATCCCAATTTTTGTCTTCAGATAATTTATTTCGGGCTAATGATAATTTCCAACTCCTCGTATCCTTAAGTTTATATGTGTCTTTAACAATTTCATCTGGCAAAGTAAGATTTTTAAATTGTAGCAGTCTACTCTTTATTTCAGATTTATCAAAAGCAATTACAAAATTATCTCGCGCAGTTACAATTCCGGTTACATTTATCGGAAATATTTCATTGATCCTTTCCCACTTTAAATATCGTTGAATATGTGAAGTATTTCGGGGAATGAAAAAATACCAGGGCGAAGCAGGTTTAATTTCATGATAATTATTTTCATTAAACTCATTGTTATCGAGCCAATCATATTTTTCCTGTCGCAAACCATATAAATCAGCTTGATAGATTAATGATTCTTTTTTCTCTTTATTTTTAATAAATAAAGCAATGGCAACGCCCTGCCTAATATCAAAGACATTTTCGTCTTTACCTCCCTCAGGGGTAGTTTCTTTTTTTAAACTATTGCCGTGCAAATCAAGAATATAAATCTCATCAAAAGTTTTCATCAAGCTCTGGCGCATCCCGCGAAAGGTGGGATTGTCCAGATAGCTATGATTGGTGACCATACCTACAATACCGAAACCGGACTTCTGAATTTTCCATTGGGCAAAACGTAAAAATTTGACATAATCGTCCTGGAGCCAGAGCTTTTTCTCTCCCAACGGCGCGTCGTCTACCTTGTAATAACTCTGGCAGCCATCGATATCTTCCTTTAATAACTTTTCCGTCCATTCGTTCACATTGGAAGAAATACCACTGTAGGGTGGATTGCCGAGAATCACCAGGATGGGCTGTTCTTTTTTCACTTCGCCCGCCAGGTGGCTTTCTTCGCTTAACGAACTCACTCCGGGAATGGAAATTTGTTTAATCTCTTCCATCTCCAGAGTATTAGTCAAATAGAGTTTAAAACGCTCATCATCTGCAAGATTATAACTAAGTTCATCCAGAATAAACCCTATTTTTAAATGACCAATTGCATAAGGGGCCATCATCAGTTCAAAGGCATAAAAGTCTGGTAGGATGTGGTTTTTGATCCAGTGATGTAAACCACCTTCGCCGTATTTTGTGGTAAATTCTTTTGCTGCCAGGTGAATCGCTGCTGCGGGAAAAGTCAGTGTCCCACCTGCCGGATCAAGTAGTTTGACTTCTGGACTGGCCAGGCCATCGGATAAGTCGAAATGGGTTTTTAGAACAGAATGAATGGAACGGACGATATAACCCACTACGGATTCCGGGGTATAATAGACACCACGACGTTCTCTGATTTCGGGATCATAGGTAGATAAAAATGTTTCGTAAAAGTGGATAATTGGATCTTTACCCTTGCCGGTACTGTAATATTCGTGCAGTATCTTTTTCACATCGGTGACGTGCAATAGTTCGGCAATATCTTCAACGATAATTTGCAGGGACTTGGGCGGCTCTTCCAGAGAAATAAAACGAAAGACATCGCGCAGAATACCGATAGTATTCGGAATATAATCAAAAGCCAGTCGGCGATTAAATTCACCATTTGCCCTGGTACGAGCAGCAAAAAGACCGTAGGTAATCGTCTGGGCATAAAGATCGGCAAATTGTCTTTCGGTTAATGTTCCAATCAGATATTTTTTAAAAGCCTCAAAAACACCAATGATTTGCTTTTGCCCTTTGGTCCCATCTTCTTCTATTTCCACAGCAATTACTTCATCACATAAAAAGCGGGTACGTTTGGCTAATTCAATAGCCAGGGAGCGAGCTGATTTTATTTTGGGCAGAGAAAAGGAAAAGAAAGTCTCGAATAAATCTTTAAACTGATCACAATTTTCGACCGGTGGCGGGGTATGTAATTGCCTGGCAATGGTAGACCTTCCAATCATTGCTTGAGCGATTCGCTGACCTCCACGATATAGTCGAAATTCATAAAAATTAGTAAGGATAACATTGGGAAAGGTATCGCAATAACGTTTCAACTGTTCGGTTCCTTCAATGTAATCCAAATTAGCAGTAGAAGGATCTTTGGCTTCAATATAACCGGTAATATGGTTTTTTCCATCCCAAACGCGAAAATCAGGATTCCCCGCTTCCGTTTTTTTGGGAAGTATGGTAACATCGATATTCTTTACTTTCAGAAAAGCGGCTATTTTTTTGATTAATTCATCCAGGTTAGCATAATAGCTTTCTTCACGGGCATCACCGCGTTGAAAAGTATTGGTAAGATTCTTAAGATATTGTTCTAATAATTGTTTTAACAAAGTTTATTTCCTTTTTTACGAGATTTTAAATAAATTCTCGGGTCAATAATTTCTTGGGGTCTGGTCTTCATACTTGAAAGACCTATTTCTAAAATATATATTTGCCTTATTTAATCGTCACCAGCGATCAAAAAAATTATACTTTTTCAATTTTCCTTCACCTTAATATTAATACGACAAAAGATTGATAAAATCCTTCTTTTTTTAAAATAAAATTATTTTCCTCTAATTCTTTGTCAACCTCCGTATAATGAGGTGGAAATTCTCCACTACCCTAGTGGAAATTCTCCACACCCCCTAGTGGAATTTTTCCACACTAACAGCAACAAGTAAGAACAGTAACAAATAGAACAGCAACAACATTAGGGTGGAATTTTTACCCTGCTGTTGCTGTTGCTGTTAAAATTTTTCAAATTTTTTTTATTAGAGCGTTGTAAAATGACCTCTTTTTTGCAATGTAGTAAATAGAGGGGGAAAATATTTCATATTTTTTTCATCAGGGTGTTGCTTTTTAGCCTCTTTTTTGCTCTTACTAAGTAGAGGGAGAAAATTATTTTAAATTATTTTACCAACTACCCTGTAAAATTACCTCTTTTTTGTATCTATATAAGTAGAGGGGTGAATATTTTCCTCCTCACTCCCTCTCTCCTCGGAGGGAGAGAGTTGGGGTGAGGGGGAATACGCTATACGCTAGATATAATCTTGTAACCCGAAACCTGTAATTAAAAAACTACTCAAAGGAAGGTAAAAACTATGGAAACAAAAATACCAGTTAATAAAACTAATCCTTACACAACTATCCAGGACTACTTCTTGGCTCACTGGGTAAATATAATCGGCCTTGGCCCAGCCATGCTCTATCTTCAGCTCTTAAGTTACTGTCATAAAGGAAAAGACATTGCCTGGCCTTCCATTCAAACTCTAAATAAAAGGATGGGGACTACCACCAAGACCTTAATTAAATACCGCAATACTCTATTAGAATATGGTCTAATCAAAAAAATAGTAAAACAAATATCTTCCTCCGGAGGATATGACCATAATCTTTATCAAATAGTCCTTTTAGATAAAGAAAATATTCTTTATCCCCCGAAAGAAAAACTACCGGGAGAAAACGAAGAGATTATCTCTGGAACATCAGAAGAATTTCCTTATTCCAATCAGAATAATCCCAATAAAATAGTTCCTGATAATAAAAAATCTCTAAAGACAGAAAGGATAAAAGAAGAATTGGAAAAATTAAATCTGAATAAAAAATCAATTTATAAAACAATCTTAAATTATTCCTTGGAGGATATTGAGGAAAAATTAGACCTCCTCCGGATAAAGAGGAATGTAATAAATCCTGCCGGCTGGCTGATTGCTGCCTTAAAAGCTAATTATCTTAATCCTGAATCATCTAAAGAAGAAAATGATGAGGAAGAAAAAATAATGGAAACAGAAGAAATGGAATCGGAAAGTAAAATAGTAAAACTAAATAAATTAGCTCTTAAAAAGAAAGAAAAAGAAGAAAAGGACAGATTATACATGGACGAAGACCTAAAATGGATCGAACAGAATCTAGTTCAGAGATTTGAAATGTAATATATGTATCAGGGAACGGTTCTTTTTCACACTTCAAGAATATATATTTATCTTATTGAATCGTCACCAGCGGTTAAAAGAATTAGTTTTTCTAATTTTTCTACACCTTAATATTAATACGACAAAAGATGTAAAAAATCCTTCTTTTTTGTAAAGAAAATACAAACAACAAATATAATTCCCTAATCCTAAATACATTATTTTATTCCCGTTCGTTTAATTCGTAAGTTTATTGACACGTTCCATTTCTTCGATATTTAAAATCAAACACATAATCATTCCTATTATGCATACCAGGCTCCCCAGCCAAAAGGTTGCTCGTGGTCCAAAAATATTCCAGACAAATCCCCCCGAAAATGCCCCAGCCATAATTCCTGTATTTTCGCATATACCCCCGTATATACCCATCGCTGACCCCTGGTGTTCAGAAGGTACGGAATCCGACAGTAGGGCTAATGCCGCGGGGCCATACGTAGCCAAACCTATTTCAAATAAAACGACAGATACTAAAAAGCATAGGAAGCTGTTAGCCACAGAGATTCCTATCATGCTAATTGCTGACGTCGCAAGAGCAATTATCATAAACAATTTTTTTCCTTTGCGGTCAGCCAACGTTCCCATAGGAACTCCAAATATCATAGTAATTATTCCTCTCACAGTAAAAAGAACACCAACGGAAGTAACGCTAAAGCCCGCAACCTGAGTAATGAGAAGCGGTAGAAAAGTTGTAAATAAACCTAATCCAAAATATTCACAGCTGGTTACTGCGCATAAAGAAAACATGCAGCGATAATTTTTTGAATCTTTAACAAATAAATGCTTATTTACGGGTAAAAGCTTGGGGGCATTATATTTTAAATCCCTAAGGATAACAATTGTTATTAAGCCACCTAAAATATAAATACCAATAGTGATATAAAATACCCAGCTGTACCCCAAACTACTGGCAAGAAGTCCACTCAACAGAGCCCCAAGACTTTTAGAACCACCAATTACAACTGTAATTATTCCCATAAATGCGGCTTTTTTAAATGCAGGAGCATGCTTTCCTACATGCCCCCGGGCTGGGCCAAAGACTGCAGACCGAAATAATCCCAAGCATAATATTGCAACAAAAACAATATATGTCCCTTTGGATAATAAAATTCCAAGCAATATTATACCGCTAACTAAAGTTCCCCAAATCATTGGGATTCTAATTCCTATCTTGTCAGCTATCCATCCCCATGAACTCTCACCAATAATCATACCAAGCCATAAGACCGAAATCATTACACCCGTCGCTTTAGAGGAAAAACCGACATGGATCAGGTAAAGTGGTAGAACAGGCTCTAGTATGCTCATCGACAGCATGCCAATTGCAAGAATGCTTACTATTGGAGCTATATTATTAAAAGATTTTTTCATTATTAATCCTCTTCATTTTTTTGTACCTTGTACCTCTAAATCTATTAAGTTTGATACGATATATGCAATAGGTAACATATTATCTTTATAAAATACTATCCGATAATAAACCAAAAAGACAGAGTAAGAAAATAATAATATTGCTCTCTTGTCTGTTTTTTTGCCTGAAAGCTTGGGCACTTTTGGTCTCTCCTGTTACCTTCATA
>ASPC01000010.1 GCA_000405345.1 Atribacteria bacterium SCGC AAA255-N14 | reverse complement strand
TAGATAAAGTTATTCAGGGGGCAATAAGAGGTATGCTTAAAACCCTCGATGACCCCTATACTCGTTATATGGATCCTGAAGGTCTTAAAAGGGAACAGGAAGATATGTTTTTAGGTCGTTTTGGAGGATTAGGGATAATTATTTCTATAAAAGATGATCAATTAACTATAATTTCTCCTATTGAAGATACCCCGGCTTATGGAGCAGGAATAAAAGCAGGAGATAAGATAGCGGAGATTGATGGAAAATCAACAGAAGGAATGGCATTAGACGAAGCAGTAAATATTTTAAGGGGAGAGAAAGGAACTGAAGTTACCTTAGGAATTAAGAGAGGAAATATAGAGGAACTTTTAAAAATTACCATAATCCGAGATATAATCGAAGTTAAAGCGGTAAAAAAGGAGGTAATGGGCAGGAATAACAACATTGGTTACATCAGGATTACTACTTTTAATATAAATACCGAGCCTGAATTAAAAGAAGTATTAAATGAATTTAAAAAAGATAGTGATATTCAGGGGATTATTCTTGATTTACGCAATAATCCGGGAGGATTATTGGATAGTGCTATAGAGGTAGCCAGTAAATTTATAAAAGAAGGACCGGTTGTCCATATCAAAGATAGAGATGGGATAGTAGCTACTATAGAATCCAGAGGAAATAAATATCCTGAATGGCCTTTATTCGTGTTGGTTAATGAGGGTAGTGCGAGTGCTTCGGAGATTGTAGCTGGAGCGATTCAGGATACTGGTAGGGGTAAGTTGATGGGAGAAAAAACATTTGGCAAGGGAGTAGTTCAGCAAGTCTTTAATCTTTACGATGGTTCAGGAATTGCTATTACCACTTCTGAATATTTCACCCCTAACGAGCGTTCTATAAATCATATTGGGATTGAACCGGATATATTAGTAGAACCGGTGGAAGATAGTGAACAGGATATGCAATTAAATAAGGCCATACAGTTCTTGGAAGAGGAAATAAAACAGTCGTTAGTCGTTAGTGAATAGTCGTTAGCTTAAAATGCAAGATACAAGATAATACAATTGACCGATTGATCAATTGCCCGATTAAGATAAGAATAAAGATTAGGAAATGGTTACCTGGTTACCCAGTTTACCAGTTTACCAGTTAATTCTAGCCGTTAATTTCAAATACAGATTCTCAGTTGCAAGATGAGAGTTAGTTGATACAGTTAGCCAACCTCATCTTAATTCTTTAGTCGGGTAACTATACATACGAGATACGATTCACGAGATACGAGATACGAATTAGTCATTAGTGAATAGTGAATAAGTTGTAGGGGCAGACCTTGTGTCTGCCCTTTAGGTACTAAATCGAAAGGAAAATTATTTTGAAGAAGAGTCAGAAAGAAATTATAAATATTATTGCTTTAGTAATTATTTTGATCGTAGCTTTTAATATTTCTAATTTATTTAATAATTCTATTAAGGAAGAAAATAACCTTAGTAATACCCAGGATATTAATCCGGCCGTTACCAATGAAACAGAGTTAGAAGTAAAAGAATCTGAAGAAACCACTTATGACAGCGAACAATATGCAGATTTAATAGTTGATGATTTGGTCTCTTCAGAGGAAGAGACAAACTTTTCACCTAAAGTAGCTTTTATAATAGATGATTTGGGATATGAAACAGAAGTGGCAAAAAAAATGATGGAATTGGAATATCCTATAGCACTATCTATATTACCTTTTCTCCAGTATTCTGACTTTACTGCAGAAGAGGGCAAAAAAAATAATAAAGAAATTATGTTGCATCTTCCGATGGAGCCTAATAATTCCGATGCCAACCCCGGGCCCGGTGTTATTAAATCCTATATGTCGGAAGAAGAGATCAGGCAGGCTGTTAGGAAATGTATATTAGATTTTTCGTATGCAATTGGGGTAAATAATCATATGGGATCAAAGATTACCGAAGATAGAGAAATTATGAAGATAGTTTTAGAAGAGATTAAAGGATACAATTTATTTTTTATAGATAGTATGACCAGTAAGAATTCTATTGCCTACGAGGTTGCCCAGGAGATGGGGGTTAAGTCTGCGGTAAGGTCGGTCTTTTTGGATAATAATAATGATATGGAATATATTAAAGGGCAGATGTTAGAAGTTCAAGAAATAGCTTTAGAAAAAGGAGAGGTAATTGCTATCGGTCATGATCGGATAAATACTTTTTATGTATTGAAGATAATGATTCCTGAATTAATTAGGGCGGGTATAGAAATAGTCCCGGTTTCAGAATTAGTTAAATAAACCCCTGTTTTTATAATTTAAAAAATTAATCTTATTACTCATTACTCATCATTTATTACTGTATTTTACTTGGTAATCGATACGGAATACTCGATACTATCTTATTCTGGCTCCTGACTCCTGAATTCTGTCTCTTCCCTCCTTCACTATATACGCGATACCCGATACTGTACTAAAAGATTGTGTTCTTAATGCTTTTATATTATAATAATCTTGTTTCTTAAAAAAATAGTGCATGAGAACACTATTTGATATACGACAAAATTTTGAATTATTGATTAATTAGTAGGATGGGTGGGACATAGCCTATCCCATAAGGTTAGAGAAATGTAGTAGAAATCTTGTTTTTAATATATACTAAATATTATATACTATATACTGATTAAGGATGGAGGAAGAATGGAAAACAAAAAAATACGGGTTAGGTTTGCCCCCAGCCCTACAGGTATGTTGCACATCGGAGGAGCCCGAACAGCTTTATTTAATTGGCTCTATGCCAGACATTATAATGGGACCTTTGTTTTGCGCATTGAAGATACCGATCAAGTAAGGTCTACCGAAGAAGCAGTAAATGTAATATTGGAAGGCATGAAATGGCTTGGTTTAGACTGGGATGAAGGCCCCGGAAAAGGCGGGGAATATAGTCCTTATTATCAGATGCAGAGATTGCATCTTTATCAGAAATATGCTGAGCAATTACTGAAGGATAAAAAAGCTTACTATTGTTATTGTACCAGAGAAGAATTGGCTGAGAGCAGAGAAAAACAATCAAAAGAAAATAAATCTCTTAAGTATGATAGACGTTGCTTGAACCTTAGCGAAGAGGATAAAAAGAGATATGAAGCAGAAGGTAGAAAGCCGGTAATAAGACTTAAGATTCCTACCAAGGAAATTGCCTTTAATGATTTATTAAGAGGTGAAGTGACTTTTGACGGCGGGCTGTTAAGTGATTTTGTAATAATGAAATCAGACGGAATTCCCACTTATAATTATGCGGTAGTCATTGATGATGCCTTAATGAAGATTACCGATGTTATGAGAGGAGATGACCATATTTCTAATACTCCCAAACAGATAGTAATCTATGAAGCCCTGGGATTTGATGTGCCAAAATTTGCTCATATTCCGATGATCATGGGAGAAGATCATGCTAAATTAAGTAAGCGCCACGGAGCAGCATCTGTTATGGAATACCGAAAAATGGGGTATATACCAGAAGCACTAGTCAACTACATTGCTCATTTAGGGTGGTCTTCCGGTAGTAATAGAGAAATATTTTCTGTAGAAGAAATTGCAAAAGAATTTACTTTAGATAAAATTTCCAAACACGCCGCTGTTTTTAGTATGGAAAAACTAAATTGGTTTAATAGTGAATATTTAAAGAAGATGCCTATCGATTTCTTAACCAAAATGCTTCTTCCTTTTCTTAAAGAGGCTAATTATATTGAAAATGAAGAAAATCTTTCTCCGGCAAAAAATGAGTACATAAAAGAAGTACTGAAGTTGATGCAGGGAAGGATTAAAAATTTTTCTCAGTTTATTGACTACGCGGATTATTTTTTTGTGGATAAAATTAATATTGAACCACAGGCCTTTGACAGCGTATTAAACAAAGAAGGCGTACCGGGTATTTTGCAGGCTTTAGAGGAAAAGCTTTCTGCTATTAAATGTTGGGACGAAGAAAGTATTGAAAATGCCGTAAGAAAAGTTGCCTCTTCTTTACAAATAAAAGGCGGCCAAATAATCCATCCTACCCGGGTTGCGCTGAGCGGTAAAAAAGTAGGCCCTGGTTTGTTTGAATTAATGGTGGTGTTAGGTCAGGACAAGACTGTTAAACGCTTGAAAAAAGCCATAGAAAAAATAAAAGAAGCAAAAAATAGAAAATAGGCTTTTAAAAAAATAGAAAATGTTATAAAATATGTAATGAAATAGTATTGATATTGGGGGAT
This sequence comes from Atribacteria bacterium SCGC AAA255-N14, assembly GCA_000405345.1. The sequence continues at coordinate 29,944 of ASPC01000010.1, read as the reverse complement.
CGTCCAGTGGTAGGACACCAGATTCTGGATCTGGGAACGGTGGTTCGAGCCCACCTCCCTCAGCCATTTTTATTGGTTAGCTAGTTAGCCGGTTACTTGGTTAAAAAAGGCAAAGAAAACAAAAAGAATGTATATCGTCTTTATTATCTTGAATTTTTATTTTCTTTTTTTCTTGACTCGATACTATCTTAATTAATTGGCAAATTGGTCAATTAATTAATTAATTTATTGGTTCTGGCGCAATCGAATAGTGGTTAATTCGGCTGGCTCTCAATCAGCAAACGGGGGTTCAATTCCCCCTTGCGCTACCATTTTTTAAAATAATAATATAATTTCAAGACGAGCAGGGACTACCTGCTCTTTTTATAGTATAAAATATTACACTGACCGATAAAATTGATAAGATAAAAGAGGGGAAAAGTGAATAATAACGAAATTTTTTTTAGTAAGGAAGGCTTGAAAAATTTAAAAGAAGAGATAAAGCATTTAGAGAGAGAAAAAAGAAAAGAAATACAAGAAGATATTAGCCGGGCTTTAGAGTATGGAGATATATCTGAAAATGCAGAATATAATATTGCCCAGGAAGATCAACGTATGAACGAAATAAATATTGTTAGATTAAAGCAAAAGTTAAGTCGGGCAAAAGTAGTAGAAGAAGACTGCTGTTCGGAAGGGATTGGCATCGGCACAACTTTAAAGCTGAAAAATTTAGGTTCCGGGGAAGAAATAGAATACATCTTTGCCCCAGATGATCAAGTAAATTTTGCACAAAATAAAATATCCCTAAATTCTCCCTTGGCGCAGGCCTTCTTAGGTCACCAGGAAGGAGAAGAGGTAGTGATTGAAGTTCCTATCGGAATATTAAGATATAAAATATTAAAAATATTATAATGAAAACCATAATATTAGAAATAAATCCCAAAAAAATAGATTTAGCTAAGATTAAAATAGCTGCCGAAGAAATAAAAAAAAGTAACCTGGTGGCTTTCCCAACTGAAACAGTTTATGGATTGGGGGCAGATGCCCTCAATAATAAAGCGGTTGCGAAAATATTTCAAGCCAAAGGAAGACCATTTAATGACCCGCTAATTGCTCACATTGCCGATATAAAAGAACTATATAGATTATCCAGGAAAGTTCCCTCGGTAGCTTTAAAATTAGCCAAAGCATTTTGGCCGGGTCCCCTTACTTTAGTCCTTAAAAAATCTGAATTAGTTTCAGGTATTGTTACTGCCGGTTTAGATACGATTGCGGTAAGGATGCCTGCTAATGATATTGCTTTGAGCTTAATTAGAGAGGCTAAAACTCCCATAGCAGCTCCCAGTGCCAACCTTTTTGGAAGGACCAGCCCCACTACTGCTCAACACGTAGCTGATGATTTGGGCGGGAAAATTGAGATGATTATTGATGGAGGCAAAACAAAAGTAGGAGTAGAATCTACTGTGTTGGATGTAACTGTTGAACCCGTTCAAGTATTGAGGGCAGGGGGGATATCAGTAGAAAAATTAAAAGAAGTGGTTGGTCAGGTAAAAATAAGTAAGGAGCTAGAAGAAGGTTTCCGTTCACCGGGAATGTTAAACAGTCATTATTCTCCCCGGGCAAAATTGATTTTAGTAGAAAAGAAGGGGGATGCTCAAGTAGAAGAAGTTCGCAGGCTGGCTTCTAAATATATAGCGCAGGAGCTTAAAGTGGGGATAATGGCTAAAGAAGAGAATCAGAATAAATATAATGGATTTGAATTTAAAGTTATAGGTAAAGGCAGTGAGTTAGACGTTTGTGCAACAAATCTCTTCTCAACCTTAAGGAGTTTTGATAAAGAAGGATTTGAGATTATTATTGCTGAAGGTTTAGAAGAACATGATTTGGGTTTGGCAATAATGGAGCGATTAAGAAAAGCTGCCGCCCCTAAATAAATATTAAAAAATTGTTATTAAAAAATTTGACAGAATTAGAAGAGTATGCTAATATTTTAAAAAATGTTAAGGAGTAGACAAGGTGACTATAAATAGAGAGTTTATTAAATCAATAAATTCCTTTAATTTTTATTTCTACTATTATACCACCGATGTTTATGCCTTAACATCTTAGAAATTTAAAATAAGAGGTCATAGGCATAGACATCGGTTTTATGCCTATGACCTCTTTATATATTTATATATAAGGGCCATAGGTTTTTTAAATTCCTATGGCCCTTTTTATTTTGTTAAAAAAATTAGAGGTAGGGGCTCGATTCATCGAGCCCGCAAAGAATGTAAATGTCATTGCGAGCCCTGATTTATCAGGGCGTGGCAATCTCATAACTAATGGGATTGCTTCGTCGCCTTACTTCTCCATTAGACTATTAATTAAGAATATATTAAAATAAATTAAAGTTTATTAAATTAAATCAGGTACCGAATAAAGAAGGCTGAACAAGTCTATGCTCTCCTAAAAGAAAGACTTATATTGCGAATAAGACCCAGCCTTCTTGATGATTAAAGCTAAATAGTGCTTTCGTCGCTAAATGAGCGACTATTAATGGAGTAAGCTCATATCATCGTTTATTCGGCCCAAGAAAGGAATATTTATTATGAAAAAGAACCTATTTTTTATCGGCCTTGATATTGCAAAAGCTGATTTTGCTGCCAGTATCTATCAGATCCCAGGACAACCTATCATTACCAAAGAAGCAATTCCCAACGACCGGAAGGGCTTTGAGATGCTCCTCTTATGGTTAAACGACTATCACATTGATAAGAAAAATTGCCGCATCTGCATGGAAGCCACCGGTGTCTATTCTCAAGCTATCTCCTACTATCTTTTATTCCAGGGTTTCCCGGTCAGTGTCGAACCACCTCTTAAGGTTAAACGTGCCTTTGACCCGGTAGGTCATAAGACCGATCCGGTAGACAGCAAACAGATTGCTGAATATGCCTACCGCTTCCAGGATGAGCTTACCTCCTGGAAACCCAGAGACGAGATCCTGGAAAAGATCCGGCAATTACTGAGTGTCCGGGAACAGTTTACCAAACAGAAAGTCGCTTTAGATAATTCCATCCAGGCCTACAGCAAACAGAGAGTCCAGGTAGCACTCATCAAAAAAGCCCAAAAGGAGACCTTGAACCAGCTTAAAAAACAGATTGCCCGGATCGATAAGGAACTGGCCAATTTGATCAAACAAGATCCCCAAATCTTCCAGAGGGCTAATAACTTAGACAGTATCCCCGGTTGCGGGATGCTCCTGGCAGCCCATCTTTTAGTTATTACCGAAAACTTTACCAAGATTCAAAACTCCAAGCGATTGGCTGCTTTTGTTGGTATAGTACCCTATCAGCATCAAAGCGGAACTTCTGTATATAAAAGGGCAAAAATTCGCCACTTTGGACCTGGGCCAAGCCGTAAACTCCTGCGGCTGGCCGCTCAATCGGTGGCCACCCACAATGCAACCTTTAGACATTATTATTTACGTAAACTAGATCAGGGTAAAGCCAAGCCCTTAGTCTTGAATAATATCGCTAATAAATTGCTTAAGATAGCCTGTACTATAATCCGGAACAATACCCGGTATATCAAAGATTATCGATCAATAAATCCTATGTATTTAAAAAGTGCTTGACAAAGTCATAGTGTTCGCAATGACAATTTGAGGGAGAGGGGCAATCTCAAATTGTGTCAGAAGAACCGTCCCCTTGACACACTTGAAAAAGGAGGCAAAGATATGTTAGTACGAGGAATAAGAGGAGCAATAACTGCAGAGAGCAATACTAAAGAAGAAATTATCGAAAAGACCAAAGAATTGTTAGTAACTTTAAAAAAGGAAAATGATTTCAAAGTCGAAGATATAGTAAGTATTTTGTTTAGCGTTACTCCTGATTTAAATGCTGCCTTTCCTGCTCAATCAGCACGAGAATTAGGCTGGAATAGAGTTCCCCTTTTTGATATACAAGAAATAGATGTTCCGGGGAGCTTGCCCAAATGTATTCGAATATTAATCCAGATAAATTGTTATAAAAATCAAACAGAAATAAAGCATTGTTATTTAAGAGGAGCAGAAATATTAAGAAAAGATTTGGTTAAAAAGACCTTAAATTTAAAGGAGAGTGAGTCTAAATGATTATTGTGATAAATGGCAAAACCAGCGATTCTCATGTAGAAAAAGTAGTACAGAAGTTAGAAGAAATGGGACATAAAGTACATATCTCTCGGGGAGAAAATCGGATTGTCTTAGGAGTAATCGGAGATGTAAAAAATTTAGCTTCTGTTCCTCTTTACGCCTTTGATGGCGTGGAGGAAATTATCCCTATTGCAAAGCCTTACAAATTAGCCAGTAGGGAGTTTAAGAGTTTTGATACTACAGTTAAAGTAAAGGATGTAGTTATTGGCGGTAAAGAGGTAGTAGTAATGGCTGGACCATGTGTAGTAGAAAATAAAAAACAGATATTTGAGACAGCTCAACAAGTGAAAGCTGCCGGAGCAAAGATATTAAGGGGAGGAGCTTTCAAACCCCGGACTTCTCCTTACAGTTTTCAGGGATTAGAGGAAGATGGTTTAAAATTATTGGCTCAGGCTGGGGAGGAGACAGGTTTAGCAGTTGTAACTGAAGTGATGTCGGTTAACCAGATAGAGCTGGTAGGTAAATATACCGACATATTTCAGGTAGGCGCCCGTAATATGCAGAATTTTGTATTGCTGAAAGAATTGGGTAAAACTAAAAAACCAATATTATTAAAAAGGGGAATGTCAGCTACCCTTGAGGAACTATTATTATCAGCAGAATATATTTTATCTCAAGGAAATTACCAAGTAATATTATGTGAAAGAGGAATTCGTACTTTTGAAAACTATACCCGTAATACTTTGGATTTAAGCGCAGTCCCGGCATTAAAGCGGTTGAGTCACTTGCCGGTAATTGTAGATCCCAGCCATGCTACCGGTAAATGGAGGCTGGTAAGTCCGATGTCTAAGGCTGCCATAGCTGTTGGAGCGGACGGCCTACTTATCGAAGTTCACCCTGATCCCAAAAATTCACTTAGTGATGGAGCTCAGACTTTAAAAATCGACACCTTTACTCAATTAATGAAAGAATTAAGCCCTATAGTTTGGGCGGTAGGTCGAGAATTGGGCACATCTGCTGAAGATGATTTAGAGAGGATGAAAAATTAAGTGAAACTTGTTTTAGAGAAAACCAGTAAATTAACAGGAAATATATTTGTCCCGGGAGATAAATCAATATCTCACCGCTCTCTGATTTTAGGGTCTATAGCCCGGGGAGAGACCCGAATATCTAATTTTTTAAATTCTTTGGATTGTCTTAAAACATTAGAGTGTATGCAGGCTTTGGGAGCAGAAGTAGAGTTATGTAAAGATAATTCTGTTAAAATAAAAGGTAAAGGATTATACGGTTTACAAGAACCGAAAGATATACTTGATGTGGGAAACTCAGGGACGACCATCCGCCTCTTAGCCGGTTTACTTAGCGGACAGGATTTTTATTCTGTTTTAAATGGCGATGCTTCAATCAGAAAGAGACCTATGAAAAGAGTTGTCGAGCCCCTTAGATTAATGGGGGCAGATATATGGGGGAGAAAAGACGGTCAATTTACTCCTTTAAGTGTTAAAGGAAATAAGCTCAATCCTCTCCACTATACTTTGCCGGTAGCCAGTGCTCAGGTAAAAACTGCTCTCTTATTGGCTGGTCTTTATACTAAAGGCGAGACAGTAATTAAAGAACCTCTGCCTGCCAGGGACCATACCGAGAGAATGTTAGAGATTATGCAGGCAGATATTAAAATATCTCCTCCAGAAATTAAATTAATGGGCGGAAAAGAATTAAGGGGTGCGGATATTTTTATACCCGGGGATATTTCTTCTGCTGCTTATTTCATAGCAGCTGCCAGTATATTGAAAGATTCACAAATTACGATTAAACAGGCAGGGGTTAATCCAACCAGGACCGGGATAATCGAAATGCTAAACAAAATGGGCGCAAAAATCGATATCTTAAATTATCAGATAAAATCGAATGAGCCTCAGGCTGATTTAATGATAGAATATTCAAAACTAAAGGGAGTAGAGATTAAGAAAGAAAATATACCTTTCTTGATCGATGAATTACCCCTTATTGCGGTGGCGGCAACTCAAGCGCAAGGTAAAACGGTGGTAAGTGGGGCAAGGGAATTAAGGGTAAAGGAGACCGATAGGATAAAGGCGATAGTAAGCGAACTAAAAAAGATGGGAGCAGATATTAAAGAAAAAGAAGATGGCTTTATAGTGGAGGGACCTTCTAAATTAAAAGGGGCAGTTTGTGAAAGTTATAATGACCATCGAATTGCTATGTCTTTAGCAGTGGCGGCTTTATTAGCTGAAGGAAAAACTGTTATCAAAAATTCAGAATGTATAGATATATCTTTCCCCGGGTTTAAAAAGATTTTACAAAATTTGATTAATTTTTAATCTGTCATTGCGAACGAAGTGAAGTAATCTCTATAAAGGATTAAGGTGGGGGCGTGAACCTAAATGAAAAAAGAAATAAGCGGAAAGACTAAAATAATTGGATTGATCGGTGAAAATATAGAAAACAGTCTTTCTCCGCTTTTCCATAACCAAATAATACTCAAACATTCTGTAAACTTTTGTTATCTACCTTTTCAAGTAGCAGAAACCGATTTAGGCGAAGCCATTCAAGGTATAAGAGCCTTAAATGTAAGAGGGGTAAACATTACTTTTCCCTACAAAGAGAAAGTAATTGAATTTTTAGATGAAGTAGAAGAATCTGCCCGAAGAATTGGAGCGGTAAATACTATTGTCAATAATAAAGGAATTCTCACCGGTTACAATACCGATGTAATTGGGTTTAAAAAAAGCCTGCAGGACAATGGAAAGTTTGTCATAAAAGAAAAAAAAGCAGTTATTTTGGGAGCAGGAGGAGCTGCTCGCGCAGTAACTTATTCCCTCTTAGAGGAGGGGATAGAAGAAATAAGTATCTTTAATCGAACTTTAGAAAAAGCTAAAAAGATCAAACAAAATCTTTCACCATTTTTCCCAAAAAGCAGTATTAATATATTTTCTTTTGAGCAGAACGATTTGAAAGGTAAAATAAAAGAAGCTAATCTTTTGGTTAATGCTACTTCCGTAGGGATGGCATCTCAACTCAACAATACTCCTTTGCCTGATGAAAAATTGTTTCACCCTAATCTCTTAGTTTATGACCTTATCTATCACCCGGCAAAGACCCTTTTATTAAAGCAAGCGGAGGGGGCAGGGGCAAAGATAATTAACGGTTTACCGATGTTGGTTTATCAGGGTATAGAGAGTTTCTATCTCTGGAGCGGACTTAAAGCGGAAGGGAAAGAAGTATTAGAAATGATTAGACAAATTACATAAACTAGTCAGTTAGCGTATAGCGTACAGCGGGTAGCGTATAGGCGCGGGGAACAATTGCGGAAAAATACAAATGCTAAAGATGTAAAAATATCCCCCAGCCTTCACATAAGTCAGACATCTTACTATCTAACGACTAACGACTATTTAAGAAGGGAGAAAAGTAAAAATGTTAAGGTTTCTTGATGCAGGAGAATCTCACGGAAAATGTCTGTTGGGAATAATAGAAGGATTGCCAGCTGGTCTTTCCTTAAGCGAAGAAAATATCAATCTTAATCTAAAAAGACGTCAAGGGGGTTATGGCAGAGGAGAGAGGATGAAGATTGAACAGGACCGAGCAGAGGTATTATCCGGATTGGTAGAAGGTAAGACTATAGGAACTCCCCTCGGACTAATGATAAAAAATAAAGACTGGGAAAATTGGCAAGAAAAGGAATATCCTCCTTTGACTATTCCTCGACCAGGGCATGTAGATTTTTCCGGTGCTATAAAATATGGATTTAAAGATGTAAGGAAAGTTTTAGAAAGAGCCAGTGCCCGGCAGACTGCTATGAGAGTAGCTATAGGTTCAGCAGCCGGCACTCTTTTAGCAGAGTTCAATATAGAAATTTACAGTTATGTATTAAGGATTGGTCAGGTCAAAGCCCGAAGGATTACTTCTTTTGATTCAAAAATCAAGACAGAGATTAATAAATCCCCTGTATATTGTATAGACGGGATAGCATCAGTTGGAATGTGTAGGGAAATTGACAGGGCTCGGGAGAAAGGAGATACTTTAGGCGGGGTATTTGAAGTGGTGATTACCGGTGTTCCCATAGGCTTGGGAAGTTATGTCCAGTGGGATAGACGCCTGGATGCTCGCCTGGCTTCAGCTTTTATGAGCATACCGGGGGTAAAGGCGGTAGAAATAGGTGAAGGAATAGAAGCTTCGGAGAAAAAAGGTTCAGCTGTCCACGATGAAATCTTTGCACCGGAAGAATCAGAAAAAGATTCCTTTCGATATTACCGAAAGACCAATCGGGCTGGCGGTATAGAGGGTGGAGTGACCAATGGGGAAAAGGTGGTAATCAGAGCTTATCTTAAACCTATACCTACTTTGATTAATCCTCTTCGTTCCATTGACTTTGCCACCAAAAAAGAGACCAGGGCAATCTATCAAAGGTCTGATATATGTGTTGTCCCAGCAGCCAGTGTAGTAGGAGAAGAGGCGGCAGCCTGGGAGATAGCTACAGCATTTCTGGAAAAATTTAGTGGGGATTCTTTACTGGAAATTAAGGAAAATTTCAAAAACTACAAGAAGAGGCTCCAAAAGATATGAAGAGTAATATTATCATTACCGGTTTTATGGGTACCGGCAAGAGTGTGGTGGCAAAAGAGGTAGCTCGAAAATTAAAAATGGAATTTATAGATATGGACCGGATAATCGAAGAACGCCGGGGAACAAGCATAGCAGATATTTTTGCCGGACACGGGGAAAATTATTTTCGGGAACAAGAGAATAAACTGGTAAAAGAATTATCCCAGAAAGAAAATACGGTGATTGCTACCGGCGGAGGAACTCTACTTTCCTCAGATAATGCCAGGACACTAGGCCAGAGGGGACAAATAATCTGTCTTTACGCTGATTCCCAGACTATCTATAATCGGGTTAATAAAAAGAATAATCGGCCCCTCTTAAAAGGAGAAAACGTCTTAAGCGAGATTAACCGTCTTTTAGAAGAAAGAAAGAAAGCATATAATAATTTTACTACAAAAATTGATACCACTAATCTGAGCATTCAGGAAGTTGTAGATAAAATAATAGCTCTTTTAAAGAGCGTTTGAAGAGCGAAGGGTGAACAGATGAAAGAAATAAAAATAAAAATTACAGAAGATAAAGAATATAAGATTTGTATCAAAAAGGGAATTCTTATTAATTTAGACGAGCATTTATCTAAGACAATAGAGAATAAGAGAATTATTATAATTACCAATTCTTTAGTAAATTGTTTGTATGGAGTTAAGCTGTTGTCTTCCTTAAAAAAGGGTGGATTTAATCCTGATTTAATAGATTTAATTGAAGTCCCCGATGGCGAGAAATATAAATCTCTATCTACGGCAAAATATCTCTACGATGAATTACTAAAAAGGAAAGCAGACCGAACCACTACCCTTATAGCTTTGGGCGGAGGAGTTATAGGAGATTTAACCGGGTTTGTTGCCGCTACCTATATGAGAGGCCTGCCTTTGGTGCATATTCCCACTACTCTTTTAGCCCAGGTAGATAGCAGTATAGGGGGGAAAGTGGCAGTTGATCATCATTTAGCTAAAAATATAATCGGGAGTTTCTATCAGCCAAAAGCAGTTTACATCGACCCCGAAGTTTTACAAACCTTATCAGATAAGGATATAAAAAATGGAATAGTGGAGGCTATAAAAATAGCAGTTATTAAATCTCCGGCTTTTTTTAAATGGATAGAAAAAAATATTGATCTATTAATAAAAAAACATAGAGACCTGCTATGTGAACTGGTTAAAGAAGCTGTTTCCTTAAAAGCGAATATAATTTTAAAAGATCCATGGGAAAGAGGATTGCGTAAGGTGCTAAACTTTGGTCACAGTATTGGCCATGCCCTGGAAGTAGGAGCAGGATATGAGGATTTAAGTCATGGAGAGGCAGTAGCCCTGGGTATGTTAATCGAGACTAAAATAGCTCGCAGCAGAGGAATGTGCTCGGAAGAGTTTGAAAAACAAATTAAACAAATATTATCATTCCTGCCCGCCTGTACAGTACACGCAGACAGACGAAAGCGGGAATTTATATCTAAATACATTAAAAATATAGACTACAACCAATTCTGGGAAACCTTAACCTTAGACAAAAAAAATTCTCAAGGTAAGATAACATTTATTCTACCGGAAACCCTGGGGAAAGTTGTCTTAATTGATGATATAAATAAAAAAGAAGTAATAGAAGCTTTAGAAGAATTTAAAAAGGAGTGGAAATTATGTTAAAGATAGGAATAATTAATGGACCAAATTTAAATATGCTGGGGAAAAGAGATCAAAAAATTTACGGAAATTTAACACTGGAAGAAATGAATCACAAAATTGAATCTTTTGCTAAAAAAGAAGATATTGAATTAACTATAAAACAATCAAATTCTGAGGGAGAGATTATTGATTCTATTCAGTATTTTTCTTCCCAGGTGGATGGTTTAATTATTAATCCGGCAGCCTACACTCATTATAGTTATGCTATTGCCGATGCCCTTAAAGATTGCCCAATTCCAAAAATTGAAGTTCATCTTTCCGATATATTTTCCCGAGAAGACTTTCGGAGGAAATCAGTAACTGCTTCTGCTTGTACAGAACAGATTGCTGGATTTGGATACCAGAGCTATATCCTCGCTATCTATGCTCTTCAAGATTTGTTAAAGAAAAAACCAGAAGAGCTTTAATAAAATAATTCCAATTCTGTCATTCCCGTTTTTCCTTCTCCCCTTGGAGGGAGAGGGTTAGAGTGAGGAGGATTTATGGAAAATGGGGACTGGCTACTTTTTTGATTTAAAAAGGTGTCTGTCCTACTTTTTCCCAATTGGTAAATTGGTCAATCGGGCAATTGGTTAATTACTACAAAGGAGAAAATCAAAATGAAAGAGGAAAGTGACTTTAAAAAAATAACTATCATCGGTGTAGGTCTAATCGGCGGCTCACTGGGATTAGCTTTAAAAGAAAAGAAGCCAAATTTCAAAATTGCAGGAATAGATAAACAAGCAATAATTGAAAAAGCAATTACCCGAGGTGCTATTGATGAAGGCACAGTCAATCTCGAAGAAGGAATAAAAGAAGCAGATGTAGTAATTTTAGCTACTCCTGTAAAAATAATTTTAGATTTATTGCCCCAAATTAATCCCTTTCTTAAAAAAGAATGTCTGGTAACTGATACCGGAAGCACTAAGCAGAAAATTGTACAAAAAGCAAATAAAGTATTATCCGAAGACATATTTTTTATCGGCGGCCATCCTATGGCGGGTTCAGAAAAATGCGGTATAGAGTCAGCAGACCCCTGTCTCTTTCATAATAAAACTTATATCCTAACTCCTGCCCCTAAAAGTAATTTAAGAGCACTTGAGAAAATGTCTTTATTAATTAAAATGACAGGCGCAAAGGAACTAATATTAGATCCTCTCGAGCACGATAGAATTGTTAGTGCAGTGAGTCATCTACCTCAGATTATCGCAGTTTCCCTAATCAATGCAATAGGTGAATTGGCTCTACGGGGAAATAATAATAATTATTTTAAAGCCGTTGGAGAGGGGTTTAAAGACATGACCCGAATTACTTCCAGTCCTTATAAGATGTGGGAAGATATCTGCGAAACTAATCAAGAAAATATTTTAGAAATGATTCAGGAATTTAGAAATTATCTTGGAATATTAGAAGATAAACTCAAAAATAATCCGAGCAGATTGAAAGAAGAATTCCAAAAAGCTAAAATACTGAGAAAAAAACTGTAAATTATTAGTTTCCCAGAAAGCTACAAGCGGTAAGCTAAACCTCCAATCTTTTTTTAATTTTAGATTATAGTCTATGGCGTGCACTTTTAATTTTTAAAAGACATATACAAAAAGTATTGTTAGTTAAAAATGCACTAAATTAAGCTCAGAATTTTTAACTTTTTTCCTATCTAAAAACTCATTTGACAAGGACTTTATATAATGTTAAAATATTAAAAAGTGATATATCAATGATATAAACATATTATAATTGAAGAAATAAATATATTATTATAAAAAGTAATATTATTTGAACGAGGTGAGAAAAATAGAAAAAGAATTTTTAAGCGAAAAAGCTTATAGGCTAATTAAAAATAAAGTTAGTTTTTCTAATGATCAATATATTAGTATAAGAAAAATATCTAAAGAGCTCAATATGGGCTATTCCCCAATAAGAGAAGCATGTCAACGTTTACATCAAGAAGGATTACTAAAAGGACTACCGGGAATAGGCTATTTTATTCCCCAAATAGAGATGAAAAACATCATTGAAATATTTGAAGTCCGTAAAGTTGTAGAAAAACATGTTTTTAAAGAAGTTTTTGACTCTTTAACCGATGAACATTTAATTGCTCTTTCTGGTTATATTGCAAAAGAAATTAATTATCTAAAACAAAAAGATATAAAAGGCTTTCGTAGATATGATAAAAAATTCCATATGTTATTTTTCAAGGTATACAATAATTCAGTTTTAGTAAACCTAATGAAAAATGTTATGGATAAATATTTTATTTGTTCTTATAAAACGTTAAATAGTATTGATAAAAATGAAAATATTGATGCTATTGAAGAACACGAGAGCATAATTAAATATATAAAACAAAAAAATAAACAAAAAGCAGTTAAAGAATTAATGAAACATATTCATAATAGTGAAGAGCGAAATAAAAAAGGATATTACCATCGATAATAGAAAATAGCTATACCATGATTTGGTAATAATTAATAAATTAAATCAAAATTATATAGCATAGCAGAAAATATTAAATACAGACAAATTTAATATTAATAGAATTTCATGTCTATAAAAGTAAAAAAGGAGATGTATCCAATGATTCATGTAATAACAAATATTAAAAGACCATCAAAAGAAGTAATTGAAAAGTTTCGTTCGATTTCTGTTGCAACAGTTTATGAAGCTTCAGGCAGGAAAGGATTTATAGATCCAAAAATCAAACCAATAATAAAAGGAATTAAATTGTGCGGTCCTGCTTTTACGGTTCAAACTGCTCCGGGGGATAATATTATGCTGCATAAAGCTTTAGAAAAATCACAAGAAGGAGATGTTATTGTTGCTATAGTTGGCAATGAATATGAATATGGATATTGGGGTGATTTAATGTCCGTCCAGGCTAAAGCAAAAAAATTAGAAGGATTAGCAATTGATGGATGCGTTAGAGATTCTGAGGATATTATTGAAATGGGATTTCCAATATTTTCTAGAGGACTAGCTATCCGAGGAACAGTAAAAGCATCTTTGGGACTTATAAATTACCCAATTAATTTTGGTGGAACAGTGGTTAATCCTGGCGATCTAATTTTAGGAGATGATGATGGAATGGTTGTTGTTAGATTTCAGGACTGCGAAGAAGTATTAGCTAAATCTCAAGAAAGGATTCAAAAAGAAAAAATAAAGGCAAAAGCATTAATGGATGGTATAACGAGCGTTAAATATAATAAACTCGATAAAGTTTTTGCATCTTTGAATTTGATTGAGGAATAATTACTATGATAAGTGAAAAAAAATTAAAAAAAATAATATCTGAAATATTAAAGGGTTACGGAGAGAATAAGGAATCAGCATTATTAGCAGCGGATTGTTTAGTAAAGGCAGACATGAGAGGAATTTCAACACATGGCACTTATTTATTGATCCCAATGTTTCAACGTGTGAAAGCAGGAATGTTGAATCTTCCTACAAAAATTACTTTAGTAAAGGAAAATAATGCAACTTCAATTATTGATGGTGGAAATGGATTAGGACAATTAGCAGCGAGAAAAGCGATGGATATTAGCATTAAAAAGGCTAAAAAATATGGTATCGCATTGACCTTGGTAAGAAATACAAATAATATTAGTTTTTTAGGTTATTATTCAAATTTAGCCACCCAGGAAGGTATGATTGGTTTTATTGGATGCAATGCTGCTTCTTCAATGGCGCCATGGGGAAGTTCAGAAGCTTTTATGGGAACAAGTCCTATTTCTATTTCTATACCGGCTAAAAAAGAGAGATCAATCATTTTAGATATGTCTTCTAGTATTGTTGCCCGTGGAAAAATAAGAAAAGCTTCACGAAATAAAGAAAAAATTCCATTAGGATGGGCCATTGATGAAGATGGTAATCCCACCACTGATGCGAATGAGGCATTAAAAGGGACACTTCTTCCAATTGCAGGCCCAAAGGGCTCAGCCTTGGCCATCGTTATCGATATTATAGCTGGTATGCTATCCGGATCAAGATTTGGACCAGAAGTTAAAACATTTCATAAGTTGAAGGGAGCAACAGGAGTTGGTGTATTTTGTATGGCTATTGATATTAGTCAATTTATTGAATTAGAACTTTTTTATTCAAAGATTGATGAATATATTCGGTCAATTAAAAATCTAAAAAAAGTAAAAAATACCTCAGAAATTTATTTACCGGGAGAAATAGAATTTATTCGAGAACAAAAAAGCCGCGAAGAAGGAATTGATCTTGACTCAAAAGTTATGAAAAATTTAAACGATATTTTAGAAGAGTTAGGAAATCATTTAAGGCTTACACCTGAAAAGGAGTCTGATTGATGAAGTGGATAATTAGAGTAAATATGCGAAATGGAAAAATTGATAAATATACAGCTTCTGAAGAAGAAAAGCATTGGGGTGGCCGCTTATTAATTGCCAAGTTACTCCTTAGAGAAGTTCCTCCAACTTGTGAACCGCTCGGACGATATAATAAATTAATATTTTCCTCAGGTCTAATTGCCGATACAGCAATCACTACAACCGGTCAGATTTCTATAGGTGGGAAAAGCCCTTTGACAGGTGGGGTAAAAGAAAGCAATGTAGGTGGTTCGGCAGGAAAAAAACTTGCTAAATTAGGAATAAGAGCTTTAGTTATTGAGGATACTCCTAAAAATTTGTCAACTAAAGTTCTTGTTTTAGCAGCCAATAAGATAGAACTTATAAATTCACCCGATCTTAAGGGTAAAATGGTAGACGAGACTATCGATATCATTAGAAAAAAATTTGGATTAAATGTAGGAATTATTTGTATCGGCCCAGCTGGTGAAATGAAATTATACGGCTCAGGTATTGCTGTTACCGATGAGAAAGATATTCAGATTAGATATGCTGCAAGAGGGGGCCTTGGAGCACTAATGGGTTCAAAAGGATTAAAAGCTGTTGTAATTAATGATAATGGAGCAAAAACCCCTAAATATTTTGATTCAGAGCTGTTAAGAAAGACTGGCAAAGAAATTGTACAATATTTAAAAAAAGATCCTAAAACTGAAAATAGAAATATGTTTGGAACTCCCGCAATTATGGAAGCAGCCAATGAACTTGGCTTATTACCTACCAGAAATTTTTCTTCAGGAAGTTTTGAAGATATACAAAATATAACAGGTGAAAAAGTTAGAGAAGTTATTCTAAAGCGCGGCGGAGTAGGTCGTACAGGACATTTTTGCGTAAAGGGATGTGTCATTCAATGTTGTAATGTTTTTCCAGATACTGAAGGAAAAAAGATTGTAGCTTCAATACAATATGAAAATATAGCCCTTTTGGGTCCAAACTGTGGTATTGGCAATTTAGATGATATAGCAGAAATGAATAATTTGTGTAACCAAGTTGGCGTAGATGCAATAGAGACAGGAGCTGCAATAGGCGTATTAATGGAATCAGGAGAAATTAATTTTGGGGATGCAGAAGCAGCAAAGGATATTATAAATCAGATTGGCAAGGGGACCCATATTGGCCGAATAATAGGAAACGGAACAAAGCTAACAGGTCAGGTATTTGGAGCAAAGAGAATTCCTGCAATAAAGGGACAAGCCATTCCCGGTTATGACCCTAGAGCTCTAAAAGGTAATGGAGTTACTTACTTTACTTCCCCAATGGGAGCAGACCATACAGCCGGAAATACTTTTGGATCAGCTGGAAAAATTAATCCCTTAAGTGGTAAGGGACAAATAGAAGATTCTAAAAAATTACAATTACGAGTAGCACTTTTAGATACACTTGGACTTTGTTTATTTGTAAGACCACCATTTGTAAAGCACCCTGAATTTTATAAATCTCTTTTAAAAGGTAGATATGGATGGAAATTGGAATTAAAAGATATAAAAAACATTGCCGAAGATGTATTACAGACAGAAAGAGAGTTTAATAAAAAAGCGGGTGTCTCTGAAGAATTTTGGTCTTTTCCTGAATTTATGAGAGACGAACCTTTGCCTCCGAATGATACCGTATTTGATATATCTCGAGAAGAAATGAAAAGAATATGGGATGTTAAAATTCCGATTGATGAATTTTAAAAAATATTTTAAGGAAAAGAAAGGAGCTTTATGATGATACTGAAAGACTGTGTTGCTATTATTACCGGTGCAGGTAAAGGCTTAGGGGAAAGCATAGCGGAAGAACTTTACAAAGAAGGTGCACTTTTAGCTTTATTCGATATTCAATATGATTTAGTAGAAAATCTTGCAAAGAAATTGGATTCTTCGGGGGAAAGAGTTATGACCGTTAAAGCCGATGTGACGGATGAAATGATAATCAAAGATGCTATGTCAAAGGTGTTTAATAAATTTGGCAAGATTGATATTCTGGTAAATAACGCAGGTATTTCTTTGCATAAACCAACCAAAGAGATGTCAGTAGAAGATTTTAACAAGGTGATCAATATTAATCTTAATGGTCCGTTTATATGCAGTAAGAGTGTTATTCCTTACATGGAAAAGCAAAAAAGAGGCAAAATTGTCAATATTGCTTCTTTAGGTGGTAGAACAGGCCGCCCAGGGGTGGGAGTGAATTATGCAGCTTCCAAAGCAGGAGTCATTGGTTTAACACAGACACTGGCTCGTGAGCTTGGTCCTAGTGGAATTTATGTTAATTCTATTTGTCCGGGGCCGATATTAACTGAACAAACAAAACAATATCCGGCAGATGTTTTTGCAAGTTGGAATGTTGGTCGTGCCGTCAAAAAGGATGGTTTGCCACAGGATGTTGCTGATGCAGTTATCTTTTTGTCTTCAAGTAAATCAGATTGGATCACCGGTGTGACACTTGACGTTAACGGTGGAATTTTAATGAAATAATTTTATAAGGAGGAATAGATATGTCGAAGGTGAAAGTGATTCGAATAAAAGATGTTAAAGGAGAAAGACGAGAGCCACCCAGAACTTCATGGATACTGGTTTCGGAAAAAACCGTTGGTTCAAAAAACGTTGCTATGGGAGTCAATGAAACTTATCCAGGCGGCATGGTACCGGAACACAAACACGATAGTCAAGAGGAAGTAATGTATTTTGTAGCAGGAGAAGGTAAATTTATTACTGAGGATGAGGAAATTGATCTTAATCCGGGAACCGTTGTGTATAATCCACCGGGAAAATCCCACAAAATTATTAATACCGGAGATGAAGTATTAAGGTTTGTTTGGATCTATTCCCCTCAACTACCAAGTCATAAAAAAGAAAATTAAAATTAAGAAGGAGGAGATAGATATGAGTAATTGGAAATTACCCCCACAAGGGGGACATATGGAAAAACCCGATAAAATTTATTATCAAACCATGACCAAAAAAGATGTGGAAGAGAGACTAAAGAAAAACGATATACTTCTTATTCCCTTAGGCTCTACAGAAAATCATGGAGATGCTCAACCGTATGGAGAGGATACTTTTATAGTAACCAGGATGGCTGAATTAATTGCCCAAAAAACTGGTTGTACAGTTGCAGAGCCTGTTTGGTATGCGTCACATCCATTTTCCCATTTAGGACAAAAAGGGACCGTTCCAATACCTGATGAAGTTAATTCTGCCTACATTAGGTCGATAATATCAGGGTTTTGGAACACTGGATTTCGAAAACAGATATTTATGAGTAGTCATGGACAAGAATATATTATTCCTTCTGCCATTCAGGAGTGGGGCAAAAAGTATCAAGTCCCGGCAGTTGTTATCTTTTTAGATGTACCTAAGATCATGGGTGTAGGATTGAAGGATAAAGCTCATGGAGGTGAATTTGAAACTATATTTAGACATGGTGATGAGGCAGAAAATTCTATATGTTTAGCTCTATTCCCAGAATTTGTTCAAATGGAAAATGCAGTAGATACAAAAACTTGGGGTTTCTTGCCAGAGGGACATATAGATAAGGGAGGTGATATTTACAATTATCCGATTCCCGGTCAAAGTCACATTGGCGGCGGTGGTATTGAATGTATTATTTATCCGGAGGGAGTTTTAGGTAAACCTTCTCTGGCTAAAGCGGAAAAAGCGTATAAAGCGATAGAAACATATTTAGATTATGTAGTTAAATTACATGATGATATCTTAGAGAAATTTCCTCCAGGAGTGTTGCCAGAGGCTAAATATATGACACAGAGAGATAAAGAAGAAATAGATAAATTATTAAAAGGACCGTCAGACGGTGGAAAGCATATTTATACGATTGCCTGGCCCTCATAATTCTAAAATAGGTTATTTCTAAATAGGTCGATGATTATAATTATTTTGAAAAAACAACAATCTAAAGGAGGTGACTGATGTTAACAAAATAGCATTGTAGAAAGGTAAATAACGGAAAAGTTAAATTTTAAATGGAGGTATAATAATGTTTAGTAAAAAATCAATCTTATTAATGATGGGTCTATTGATGATGTTTAGTTGTTTTGTGCTTTCGGTACAAGCCGCTGACCAACCGATCATATTGAAACTTGCCCATGCAGATGCTACCGATGTCTTTACTTCAAGAAAGCATGCCCAGTGCATGATATTTGCAAATCTGGTAAATGCCAGAGGCGGGGGCAGAATTGAAGTGCAGGTCTACGGAGCAGGTACTCTTGGGGCTGAGCGTGAATACGTAGAAGCAATTATGGCAGGAACAGTGCAGGCAGGGATCGCTTCAGGTGTAATGGGTGGATTTTTACGTGAGGCTATGGTTACAGACATCCCCTATCTTTTTCCTTCAGCATCCATCGCATGGAAAGTGTTGGATGGTCCATTCGGAGACAAGCTTTCTAACTTGCTATTAGAAAAAACCGGTCTTAGAAATTTAGCCTTTGCCGAAGTGGGATTCAGGCATTTTACCAACGATGCTAGGCCAATCAAGAGTCCTGCAGATGTAAAAGGGTTAAAGATTAGAGTACAAGAAAATCCTCTTTTTATGACTTTGATAAAAGCATTAGGCGGTAATCCCACACCAATTGCCTGGACCGAAGTTTATACTGCTTTACAGACCGGGGTTGTTGATGGTCACGAAAATCCGATTTCATCCACAGTTTTTGCTAAAATTTATGAAGTGCAGAAATATCTGACCCTTGACGGGCATGTATACGGAGTTGATTGGTTTGTAATCAGTAATAAATTTTTTAAGAGCTTACCTGAAGACTTACAATATATTATAGTCGATTGTGCCAAAATATCTGCAGGTGTTGGCCGTGGTCTTCAACAGCTTAATTCCAACGTTGTAGGATATCAAACTGTGAAGGATTACGGTATGGAAATCTATGCACCAACCGAGGAAGAAATGGCTCAATTCAGAGAAGCAGCGCAAGGCCCTGTCATCGAATGGCTAAAGACCGAAATTAGCATTGATTTAATTAATGAGGCCTTGGAAGAGGTGAAAAAAGCAGTTGAGGTACAAAAAGCTTTGATTAAGTAAGGTTTAGAGCTTCTAACAAGAGCTGACAATAGGCAATTGACAGATGCCCTATTTTTATTTTATCGCTCTATTAAAGAATAGATAGGGCATCTGTGCTTATAAAAAAACAAAAAAGGAAAAACTTGTCATGTTCTTAAAAATCATAAATAGAATATACAGTTTTATTAAGTTCGTTGAAGAAAATTTAGTAGTAATCTTATTAGGTATTATGGTTAGCAATGTGGCAATGGGTGTCTTTTATCGTTATGTGTTAAACAATTCCTTATCATGGACTGAAGAAGTGGCGCGATATCTGATGATATGGTTTGCCTATATTGGTATGGCTATAGCCTTTAGGGATGAAAGTCATGTAAACGTTAACGTTATTGTAAATTTATTTCCTTTATCTATTCGTCACCTTATTAAAATAATCTCCTATTTACTAGTATTATTTTTTCTAATCACCCTTTTTTACCAATCGTTAAATGTGTTTAAAATTGTAAAGGTCCAAACTTCTCCTGCGGTACGAATATCGATGAAATATCCATATCTATCTATCACTTTTGGATCTCTAGTAATGGCTATTGAAGTTATTCGCTTGATTTGTCTGAACGCCAAGGCAATGTTTAAAAAATAGGAAGATTAAGGATTGTAAAATCTTTTTATTTTTTTCCTAAATAATTGAGATAAGAAGATAAGTTGAATGTGTTAGTATAAAAAGTAAGCTATAAAAACGGTTGCATAAGGACAATAAATAGAAGAAGAATGAATTCGAAAAAGTAAAACAGGGAGGAATTAGATGATTATAGGAGTTATCGTGTTATTAATTGGTCTGATGATGGGGATTCCTATTGCCTTTTGTCTGGGAATATCAAGTGCAGCAATATTGTATACTAAAAATTTCCCCCTTATAGTTATTGCCCAGAGAATGTTTACAGGTATTGATGTATTCCCTTTTATGGCAGTTCCTTTTTTTATACTGGCAGGAAGCTTAATGGAAAAATCGGGGATAACTAAAAATTTAGTAAAATTTTCAGATCTTTTTGTTGGCCATATCAAAGGCGGTTTGTCTCATATTAATGTAGTTTCTAATATGTTCCTTGCCGGTATAAGCGGTTCGGCAGTAGCCGATGCCTCAGCCATTGGTTCAATGATGATTCCTGCCATGAAAGAAAAAGGCTTTGACCTTGATTTTAGTGCTGCTATTACTGCAGCATCTTCTGTAGTAGGTCCTATTATACCCCCCAGTATACCTATGGTCATCTTTGCTTTACTGTCTGGTCAATCTGTAGCAGCACTATTTATGGCAGGGATGTTACCGGGAATATTAGTAGGTTTGGCATTGTTGGTTTTATCTTATTTCATTTCGGTGAAGAGAAATTACCCTAAAAGAGATGAGAAAATAGGGTGGAAAGAATTTATCATGAGTTGCATCCATGCTATTGTTCCATTGATGATGCCTTTAATTATATTAGGTGGGATTCTTTCCGGAGTATTTACTGCAACAGAGGCCTCTGCCGTAGCAGTCGTTTATGCATTAATTATCGGCTTATTGGTATATCGCACTCTAAAAATAAAAGATTTACGTGCTGCATTTATAGATACTGCAAAGACTACCGGTGTGGTTTTTTTGGTTATAGCATGTGCAAATATATTTAATTGGTTATTGTCTGTTGAACAAGTACCGCAATTAATGGCTAGTTATTTTAAAGAATATATTTCTACCCCAGTCATGTTTCTATTAATGTTAAATGTGTTGCTTTTATTTTTAGGGACATTTATGGAGGGAACCGCTGCAATGATTATTACAGTTCCAATATTTTTACCGATTGCAGTATCATATGGAATTCATCCGGTTATGTTTGGAATCATTGTGGTATTAAACTTAATGATAGGTCTGATTACTCCACCGGTTGGATTATGTTTATATGTTGCCTGTGGAATTGCAAAGATTTCCTTAGAAAGAATATCAATAGCAGTCATACCTTTTTTAATTGCTGAGATAGCAACACTTATGTTAGTGACCTATTGGCCTTTTCTGACCTTATGGTTACCTAAGGTATTAGGTTATATAAGATGATGATAATATATATCTATTGAGTTTAAAATTATTTTTTGGAGGAGTGATGATATGAAAGCATTGGTTAAATACAGCGAAGAATCTGGTGCTTATGAAGTAAGGGAGGTAGATGTTCCGAAGATTGGAGCATGTGATGTTTTAGTACAAATGAAAGCAACTGCTGTTTGTGGTACTGATATCTCTATTTTATATAATAAATATATTGGGAAGAAACCTGTACCCATTCCAATGATTCTCGGACATGAAGGTGCCGGAATTATTGCCGATATCGGTAAAGAAGTGAATTATTTTAGCGTTGGTGACCGAGTGGCTATTGAGCCTTTGCGAGGTTGTGGTCAATGTATTGATTGTAAATTGGGAAATAAAAATATGTGTCATGATTGGGAGCATTTAGGAATTACCTGTGATGGTACCTTTGCAGAATATGTAGCGGTTCCAGAGAATGGAGTTCATAAGTTACCAGAAAACGTTTCCTTCAAAAATGTTTCTTGCCTGGAACCTATTGGATTAACAGTTAGATCATTAGAACATGTTCAACCTGTACTTGGGGACAGAGCAGCTATTATTGGTCCCGGGAAAATCGGACTTTTTCATTTGCAAGCTTTAAAAGCATCAGGAGTCTCAGAAATTTTTATTATAGGTCTTGATCAAGATAAAAAAAGATTTGAAATTGCTGAAAAATTAGGCGCAAGTTTTATCATCAATGGGAGCAAAGAAGATCCAATTGAAAAAATAAAGGATTTAACCAAAGGTCGAGGCGTAGATATTGTCATTGAAACTGCTAATTCGCCAAAATGTTTTTCCATGGCTATTGAGTTAGCTGCTCCCAAGGCACGAATTTCTACCTTTGGGCTTTATCCGGAAGCAACAATTTCACCTCTAAGTGTAATAAGAAAAGGATTAACGATTTGTGGAGATGTTGCACTTTTAACTAAACATTTTATAAGAGCGATGCGTTGGATAGAAATTAATAAAGTCCTGGCTGAACCTATTATCACCAGGAGTTTTCCTTTAGAACAAGCAGAAGAGGCTATCAGAGTCTTTAAGGAAGGAACTGAGGGAGCAATTATATTTGAAAATTGAGGGCTATACATTAAAAATATTTTAATTGAGGGAGGCAGGTAAGCATGCAAAATCAAGATTAATATTATTGTTATATTAAGAGAAGAGATGTGATAACAAATGTTTTATATATGATTCAAGTTAAAAAATTTATAAAAATAAAAAGTGAGGTTTATTGAAATGAAAAAATGTAATTCCTTAATTGTCTATTTAGTTTTTTTATTGATTTTTATTTTTCTACAACTGGGGGCAAGTGCAGTACAAGCCGAAAGTGAATATGTATTAAAAATAGCCCATTCTAGTGCTGTAAATGTATATGATGCGCATCAACATGCTATTGCGATGACCTTTAAACAACTTGTCGAAAGCAGGAGCGGAGATAGAATAGAAGTTAGAGTGTTTGGTGCTGGTGCTGTTGGTGGTGAACGCGAATATGTAGAAGCTATCATGGCAGGGTCTTTGGAAGCTGGTCTTGCATCAGGTGTGGTAGGGAGTTTTTTCCCTCCCGCAATGATTACAGACATTCCATATTTTTTTCCTGATGTAAAAGTAGCTTATAAAGTATTAGATGGTGCTTTTGGAGACAAGCTATCACAATTATTATTCGAAGAAACAGGCCTAAGAAATTTGGGATTCTCTGAAATAGGATATAGGAATTTTACTAATAGTGTAAGACCTATTCATACTCCCGAAGATATGAAAGGATTAAAAATTAGAGTACAAGAGAGTCCTTTATTTATTACAATGGTAAAAGCACTAGGTGCTAATCCTACGCCAATTGCCTGGATCGAATGTTATACTGCTTTGGAAAGTGGTGTTGTTGATGGCCAGGAAAATCCCGTGGGTACAATAATTTTTGCTAATTTTGCAGAGGTTCAGGAATATTAGGCCAATCAGGATATCTTGCTGAATATTCTGCATAAATATCTTTATAATAAAAGGTTTTAAAAGTTACCTTATGAATAATGATTTTTTTGAGAGTTTACCTTCAGATTTACAGAAGATAGTCCAAGACGCTGCGGAAATTGCCAACTTAGTTGGGCGTGGTGTTTCACAACTAAACGCTGCTATGGGGATTGATACTTTAAGGGAAGCAGGAATGGAAGTATATGCACTTAGCCCTGATGAAAAAGATCTATTTAAAAGAGCCACACAAGGACCTGTAATTGAATGGCTAAAGACCCAAATTAATATTGATTTAATTAATGAGGCGTTAGAAGCTGTCGATAAAGTGGTTGAAGAAAATTAATTTTTAATAAAATAAAGAGATTGTTGGATAAATAAACGACCATTAAGATAAAGAAATATTAAATAACCAGATGCCCTTCCTCCTAAATATCATATTTAGAATGGGCATCTGGTAGCTAATTATAATAAACAAAAAGAAATAAATAGAAATTATATTATAAAATTAATATATGTATATTATATTATCAGTTTATGGAGAGAGAAAAATTTTGAATCATCAAAAACAAACTAAATTAATAAAAGCTGGATTATTAATTGATGGAAAATATTTT
Organism: Atribacteria bacterium SCGC AAA255-N14; assembly: GCA_000405345.1. Next base: position 5,543 of record ASPC01000010.1, on the reverse strand, counting down.
GAAGCAAGAGAAAATATGCATATATTAATCCAAAATGACAAAATTCAAAGAATATCTAAAGCAAAAAATTCTAGTATACCAAAGAGTGTAGAAGTATTTGATTTACGTGATAAAACAGTCATGCCGGGTTTAATTGATGCTCACATGCATTTCTTTGGAGTTCCAAGTACTGATGTAAAAAAGAAATTTGTTGAATCGGAGGAGTCAAGAATTTTAAGAGCCTCAAATGAGGCAGAGAAAATGTTGAAAGCGGGTGTAACTACAGCATGTTGTCAGGGTTCTTCTATTTCTCCTGTATTAAAACAGTCAATAGATGCAGGATATATTAAAGGGCCTCATATAATTTGTGCTGGAGAATTTATTTGTTCCACAGGAGGGACGTGGGATTATCTTGATATTCCAATGGATCTCGTTAACAAGTCAGGTATATTTGCAGACGGTGTTGATGAGGTTCGTAAAAAAGTTAGAGAACGTATTCGTCAGGGTGCAAATATTATTAAAATAGGTCTTTCCAAAGGAAAGATCGATGATATTAATCATATTTGGGGAGATAATCCTTATACGACAGTAGCAGCTTACAGTGCTGAGGAAGTTAGGGCAGTTGTGGAAGAAGCTCATTTAAATGAGTTAAAAGTATCAGCACATTGTATAGGTGATGCATCTGTCCAGCTTGCCATTGATAACGGAGTAGATGTAATAAATCATGGGTACGGTATTGATGAAGAAACTAGAAATAAAATTTTAAAAACAAAAAAAATGATCGTAAGTACTATTTCGCAAATTGTTTTCCACATCAAAGCTGAAAAAAAGTATCATTATTCCTTAAAACGAAAAGAAATATATAGAATTCATTTGGATGCTATGAAGAAGGATTTTAAAAAAAATATAGAGAAGGGAATCAAATATGCCTTGGGTTCAGATTTGATAGGATATCCCACTCACCCTCAAGATCAATTTGCTAAGGAATTCGAATTAGCGGTTGAGTGGGGAATGAAACCAATGCAGGCTATTATATCGGGAACAAAAAACAGCGCTGAAGCCATTGGGGTTGATAACATAACTGGTACAATCGAATACAATAAAGTGGCTGACATCATAGCCTTTAAAGGAAATCCATTAGATGATATTAAGGTTCTGCAAAATATAGATTTTGTCATGAAAAATGGACAAGTTTTATATAGGTAGAACAGCAATATATGCTGGATATATATTTTACTTATTTTTAGTTAGATAATTTTACCAGGAGTTTTCCTTTAGAACAAGCAGAAGAGGCAATAAGAATCTTTAAGGAAGGAACTGAGGGAGCAATTATATTTGAAAATTGAGGAATAGTTCAATGTCTTCTCCAAAACTTGCTGTGTTAGGACTTTCTCACGGCTATAAATTTGTAAAACGATTAATAAATTGCAATTTTGCCAAACTAGTGGCAGTGGCAGATTTGTCCATTGAGACGGCTTTAAAATCATACAGTGTAAATGAATCGGAAGTGAGCGAGAAATCAAAATTATTAGGTGTCAAAATTTATAAGGATTATAAAGATCTATTAAATGACGTAGGAGAAGAATTAGATGGAGTAATTGCTGCTTTACCGAATAATTTACATTTAGAAGTAACAAAAGAAACTGCTAATAGAGGAATAAATTTGTTGCTTGAAAAGCCTATCGCTTGCAATGTTTCTGATGCAGAAAAAATAAACGAAATTGTAGAAAAATCCCAAATTAAATTTATGGTGGGTCATCACCGAAGATTTTCAAAGCAAATAAACCGCGCCAAAGAAGCAGTTAAGAAAGGCACATTAGGAGATATTATCGGAGTTAATGTTATTTGGGCTGCAAAAAAACCTGATGATTATTTTACGCGTTCCTGGAGAATAGATAAAGAAAGCGGTGGCCCGTTATTGATCAATACCATTCATGATGTAGATGACCTTCGCTATATTATTGGCGATATAGATATGGTTCAAGCATATGTAACTAATGAATTTAGAGGAAATGAAGTAGAGGATTCAGGTGTTATTAATCTTAGATTTAAAAATGGGGCTATAGCAACAATTTTTTTAACAGATAATTCTCCTTCCCCCTGGTATTATGAAGCTTGTACACAAGAGTATTCTTTCTTCTATCCAAGTAATTTTAATTGTTATTTTTTCTTTGGTAAAAAAGCCAGTCTTGCGTTTCCATCCATGGAATTGTTCTCTTATGATAAAAATTTGGGAGAAGGGTGGCATAAACCCTTTAAACGGCAAAATCTTCCGGTTGATTGTTTTGATATCATTGAAGAAGAGCTAAAGCATTTTTGCGAGTTAATAAAAGGCAAGGCCGAATCAAGAATCACAGCATATGATGCTACAGAAACTCTTCGAGTTGTTGAAGCAATTAAAGAATCGTCAATTACTGGAAGGAGAATATACTTGTAGATCTAAAGTCAATAAGAATTATTAGCTATATAAAGAGAAGGACGATAATATATAATAGGTAAATGATAAAAATAATTATTTTATCAGTTTTTTGTTTTCCACTATATTCTATCCACTAAACGCTTTATGCTATATGCAAGAACGCGAGGTACGATTCACGAGATACGAATTAGGCTCCTACTCCTATCTTCTTCCTAATCTTCTTATTGAAAACTCCCCTCATTTATGCTATAATTTAACTGCAAGTTGAGGGAAAAAGTATGAGTTCAGCCAAAAATAAAGATGAAGTAAAAAATGTAGCTGTAAACAGAAAAGCACGACATGAGTATCATATATTAGATACTTACGAAGTAGGGTTGGTTCTAAAAGGAACAGAGGTAAAATCTTTAAGAGAAAGCAAAGTTAGCCTGCGGGAAAGTTTTGCTCAATTTGAAAATAACGAACTTTTTATAATGAGTATGCATATTTCTCCTTATGCCTTTGGTAACATATTCAATGTTGACCCGATAAGGAAGCGTAAATTGCTTGTGCATAAACGAGAGATTAATCGTTTAAAAGGACAGGTCGAAGAGAAAGGTTTAACCCTGGTGCCTTTACGAATTTATTTTAAAAGAGGTCATGCCAAGATCGAATTAGCTTTGGCTAAGGGAAAAAGATTGTATGATAAACGACAAGCAATGGCTGAAAAAGATGCCCAAAGAGATGTAGAAAGAGAGTTAAAGAATAAAGAATGGGGGCGATAGGTTTCGACAGGGATAAGAGAGGTAAGAACAGCGAGTCGAGGTTCCATGTCCTCGTAAAACTGTGGAAAAACATTAATTGCTAGAAACGAACAATTAGCATTTGCAGCCTAATTAGGCTGCACGTCTATACTGGTCTTGTGTCTACGAGACCTTTATGGGTGTAACATAAAGTAGACTATCTTTTATCTTACTGCCCTGGGAGGTAAAAGAGAAAATTAAGGGCTGGCTCAATTTACATCCTGTCTATGGGAGGTAAAAAGAGCGAGAACCAAATCATAGACTATGCTCGTAGCGGTTCTTACTGAAATATCTTTGGACGCGAGTTCGAATCTCGCCGCCTCCACCAAATCCTTACAAACAAAGCCTTTCAGCGATTATACTGAAGGGCTTTTTTTATTTTTTATAAATTATTTTTATAAGAAAGAAGGGTTTTTGAATAGACTTGTTGTATAAAGTAAATAGTGTGTTACAAAATATTAAATCAATCAATTTTTCTATCTAAGTGCAATATTTATAATATCATTATACTAAAAGAAAAAGCTCAATTATCTAAGATTTAGCATAAGAGTAGCACTCTTTCTCTACCCCAAGAGACCCACTAAGTCACACATCCTAACTATACTAACCATCCAACCATCAATCTTCTATAATTACTTAACCTAAAATTAAATATTGTAACCTGTATGAAGGTAACAGGAGAGACTTTTTCTTTCCATTATAAAAGAAAAAGCACCGAAGGGGCAAGATACCAAAAGTATCCAAACTTTCAGGCAAAAGGACTGTTACCGGACAGAACTCTGGAGAGCTTTATACAAAAAAGCACCGAAGGGGCAACTCCTAATTTTTAGGAAAACCCAGCAGAGTTTACTAAGAGAGCTATTTCCTAATTACATAGGAAGAATCTTTCAGGTAAAAGGACAGAGTAAGAGAGTAATATAATTGTTTTCTTATTCTGTTTTTTTTATTTCTAAAAAGAGGTGGTTATTGAATGAATTTTCGAATATTCCCCCCAAAAAGTATTAAATTAATAATAATTACCATTCTTTTGTTATTATTTATTTCTATGCCAGCATGCGCTGCGTTATGGGGCAATAAAGTTGATGCGCAGGATCTCCAGAGAATTATCACAGAACTACGCATTTATGATGACCCTAATTTGTCTTATTATAACGAAATATTCAGTCTTTATTATAGTGGTTATACTGGTTCTGAAGAGTTATTAGATGCTTTAAACAAGAAGATAGAGATAACTCAGCAAGTGATGAAAATATTAGATGCAGATATAAAAAAAGATGAATTAGGTAACTTAACTTATGGAAGATATATCCTTAATGCTATAAACGAAAAAGAGCTAGTAGAAATGGGTATAAAGACGGGTTCACCTGGTCAAGCAAATGGTGAATATTTCAGTAAACTTGGCGAGAATCTTGCAGACTGGAAATCTCAATTAAGCAAATTACTCCTTAAAAAAATCATTGAGGCTACATGTACTGCGATGGCAGCTCCTACTCTGAGTATTGGAATAAGCACTCTGGGTCTGTTTTGTGGCCTTAGTATAATAAAAACTAGTATTACTAGGTTAAACGAGGTGTGGTATGAAAAAGCATTTTGGTCTTATATAAAATTTCGTAATGAGCCATCTAATTACGGTCATACTGATGCTTGGACGCAACTACCAGAATCTTATATAAATCATATATTCCTCTTATTACCCCCTGAGAAATGGAAAGAAATAAGAAAGGCTATAGAGGAACATTTTAAATCTCTATGGAATAGGTATGGAGATCACATAGCGGAAAATGAATTGGATGCAGATTTTAAAAGTCAACAACGAGAAAGTCTGAAAATGCTTCTTCTTTATGCATTAGGATCTGAACCTCATCCCATTATTACTTCCCCTTTAAAAATAGCCCCTCCTTCTCCTTATCAAGTGGGGGACATAATCAATGCCGAATTTACAATTACTAACCAAGGTACACTCCCTATCAAATTTAGTGTATTAACTGTAGGAGGGAGAGACCCTGATAATCACGTTTCAGATTTTACCCTTAGACAAAACATCACACTTGAAACATCCAAATCTTATAATTATCAAGGAACTCTTACTTTAAATAAAGTGGGAGATCATCATTTCTTCTGTACTTACCAAACACCGGATGGTGATTGGAATACAAATGTTGATTTAGGTTCTGGGTTAGTTGATGAGGATAGGATAGAAGATATTAATGTTAAGGAAAAAGAAAAACCATCTACAGTACCAACTATTTCAGGAGAGGTTAATTTGGAATGGGATAAGACCCTTTATGTGCCAGATAATTGCTCAACTATCCAATCAGCGGTAGATGCAGCAAGCCCTGATGACACTATAATTATTAGAGATGGAA
>ASPC01000009.1 GCA_000405345.1 Atribacteria bacterium SCGC AAA255-N14 | reverse complement strand
AGTATTGCTTTTTATAAACAAGGGAAAATCACCCCTCTTTTAAAAAAAGCAATACCAGAAATAGAAAAGCGATAAGAAGCATAACACTCAAAAAATAATTAAAATTTAGGAAAAAATTTGAAGTTATTTTTATGGTGTAATGCTAAAGAGAAGACGAATGCTTAAAAGATATATAAGAAGGGAAAATCAACCCCTCTTATATATCTTTATTCTGATATAAAATGTGTAGCGGTTAGCGAACGGTGGATTAGTCTTCTCCCCGCAAAAGAGAGATAAAAAAATAAATGAAAGTGTAATAGCGGGAATTTTTTATCTCCCTTTTCGGTGCTTATTTTTTTCGGATTCCTTGCGGTTAGCGATAAGTAAAAACATCCATAAATAAACTATTAAAGAAAAGAAACATTTTATTTATATAGTTTTCACCTATCGCCAGGGAAAGTTCATCTTTTTTCTTATCTTTGAATTTTCTTCTCCTGGCGTTTGCAGAAGCCAGTGCCGCAAAAAACTCGTGCTTAATTGCTTGCCTGCATTTTTTGCGGTGCTGAGTCTTCTATAAACGCCATCGATGCCGCACAAGTAAACTCTTAGGATAGTTTTAGTTTTTTTTTATACTGCTACTGCTTAAAAAATGTTAAAACGTAGAAGAACAATGATCAGGAACAGGGGAGGGGAAAAGGGAGGGGAGCCATGCGAGTACCGGGAATAGAGATTTAGCCCTACGATAAAAAGCATCTCATTTAGCCCGCCTTTATATTTTTAACCAGGCTAAAAAAGCTTTTAGATGGTTAAAAATATAATGCTTTTTTTGCTATACATAACAAAGCTTTATCGGATAAGATATGCGAGAAGTTGTTTTTTGTAGAATGTCCGATAGAGTCTTGTTATGTGTATGGTGGCTTTTAATTAAACTCCTTAGCAAAAAAAGCTCCTGGCGGGCGGTCTCTTGATATGATTATTTACAGTGAAAGTTCCGGGGGAGTATGGGAAGAGTAACCGGAGATGGTCCAGGGTACTGTAATAGGTTAATAGAATAGGCTAAAAATTATTATTATATTCTAGGTGGGAGATTTATCAAAATGATAAAAACCGCTATTTTATATAACGTTTCTGATGTGAAAGAAGTTTTGCGAAGCAAAATTTGGACGAAGTCTTTTACATCATGTTATCTGCCATTGCGGGCAATTTTTTTATTAATTCCCAAAAAACGGTTACTGTCCTCTATTCCGTCCCCTATTCCCAAAATCAGCTCTTTCTTCTTTTGAAATATGCGAAGGGCGGAACAATACCAACATACGGAGTCACGGACACAAGTTCCCAACCCTCATTCCCTAGATCATTTAATGCTGGTTCATTTTCTTTGCCCTTGTAGGAGCCCTTGTAGGACAGCCCTATTATCTTATATTCCCACTTATCCATTTTAAACTTCCTCCTTTCTCTGCACACAATGAGTGGCTAACTTAAAATAATCGAACTATTTCGTTAATGCGCGGTCTCAGTTGAAGTTTGAAAGTTAACCACTAATCTTCCTTGTGGCACATCTCTATACATTCTTATGCTTATCTTAAACTATTTTTATTTATTCTACAAGTAATATTTTATATATAAGCAATGAAAGGCTCCTTCTTATATCGGGAAGGATCCCTTTTTGTTTTAATAAAATAAGGAGCATTTCTAAGAGAATCAAAGATAATTATACCTTTATATAGATAAATCAAAGCGGACGCTTTAATATTGACTTATACATCTATATATGGTAATATGTTCATATAACAACTTGGTTTTACTTGATTCAAATCCCATAAAAAAGGAGGTGAAAAGAATGGCAACAGTAATAACCGTCCCTCGTGATTCAAGCCTGCAATTTAGACTGGTAATAGGTACCAATCCGAGTACCGGAGCTCCTATCATCAACAGCAAGACCTTTACTAAGGTTAAATCAGCTGCCTTAGACCAAGATGTATATGATACAGCTACCGCTTTAACCGGCCTGCAGAAGTACACTGTAGATGAAATCAGACTTGAAAGAGAATCTCAACTTACTGAATAGCAAATTAGTCGTTAGTAGGAGAGAAGGAGTATGAAAGAAAATTAACGGCTAAAAACTAAAAACCGATAACGGATTTACCTTCTAGTAAATCCTTAAAAAGGAGGTGAAAAATAAATGGCAACCGTATTAGGAGATGTAACCAGTTATAAAAGACTGTATATGCAATTCAGGGATAGTGCAGCCAAAACCACAAATCTAACCTTGAATAACCCCAAGAATGTAGATGATGGAGACTATGCTGATTTAGCAGCACAGGATGTAGCTATTGAAGGAGTTATGGATACTATAATCGCCAAGAACGTCTTCCATAATAACGGCAATGACCTAGTAGCTAAAGTCAATGCTCGAATCCTTGATTACAAGTCTACCGATGTTATGGATGTATAACTTTAATATATTGTAATATTTCTCCTTGGGAGGGCCGCGGACCTTCCCTGGGAAGTAGAAAGGAGTAATAAATGTTAGAAGTATTTATCACTAAATATCTATTAGATTTCGCTCTTGTTTTTCTGGTTGGCCTGGCTTCTAAATTTATGATAAACAAGTTTGGCCAGGACAGGACAGACAAAATAAAAGTTGCTATTCTGGCTGCTATGCTTTGGGCTGAAGAAGAGCTGGGAATAGGAAATGGTGAGGAAAAATGGAAAATAGCCTGGGTAAAATTAATTGAAATATTAAGGAAACAAAAGGTTGAATTAAAAGAGGGTGAAATTTCCTATGTAAAGGACCTTATGAAAGCTACTGTCCCGGAGGTGAATGAAATTATATATAAGGCTATGCCGGATGTAGTAAGAAACGGCAGGACCTTAAAATATAAATAATGGATAAAATTAACGATATAGAATTAACTGAATATTTTTCTTTATATGAATTTGAATGTCCCTGCTGTAAGCGGGTTATGTTATCTCCGGACCTTTTTGCCAGGTTAAATCATTTAAGGATGGTGATAAATAGGCCAATATATATCAATTCCGGTTACCGCTGTCCGGAAGAAAATAAAAGAGTAGGGGGAGTTTCCGGTTCTTATCATCTCCGGGGTATGGCGGTAGACATTCACGTAAAAGATTTTTTACTTTTCGATCTTCTCCTTTTTGCTCAGGAAATAGGCTTTAATGGTATTGGATTTTATGAAAAGAAAAATTTCTTACATCTGGATATTAGACCTGGGCAAAAGCGGGTTTGGAAAGGAAGTAAATTAATTGGATATTGAATATGTACTAAAATTAATAGCAAATAACGGCTTTCCCCTGGTGCTTTCTGTATATTTGGTATGGAAATTAGAGTTTTTTATTAATGAAATAATCAAGAATCAAAAGGAATTTTCCCATAGTATTACTGCTGAAATCAAGGAAATCAAACAGACAATCAATGAATTACGGGTTGATTTTGCAAAAAATCAATGAAACCATTGATATATAAGGGTTTTAGCGTTTTTGAAAAAAAGCTTCATATTTGGCGTATATGAGGCGTATTTAAAAAATAGGATGATTCATACCAGCCACTTTAAAACAAGGGCTAAAAACACGCTTATATTGATAATATTTTTTCATGTTTCCTGATATTACACGCTATTGGCCTATAATTCTCTAATATACTCTCTTTTTATCCTGTATCCTCTTATTTACTTGCATATTATCCTTTTCGTTACACATAGACAGGTTTGTAAGAAACTATATTAATATTTTGAGCTTTTAACTGGTTTTTTAGTAACATTGACGGCATAAAACAGTATAGTTATTATATAAAGGGTTGTAACTATGAATAAGGAAACAAAATATAGGCAAACAAAAGATGAATTGAAATCTTACTTAAAAGAACAGATTGAGTTTTTTAAAAAGGTCTAATGGAGCTTATGACGAAGGATATTGTCAATAGTCAGTGAAAATGTCCCCTTTAAGGTTAAAAACTAAAACAAAATATTTCCCTAAAGGCGGATTAATTTAAATCAAGCCAACTCATGCCATCTGGGATCTGCCAAGAGAAAAGGGTGACCTCTTGCAAAAGTGCACCCCTAGCAGATAGGCTATCTACTCCCAACCTTTGGGGTCATAGATAGCGGCAACGAGTTCTCTATCACTTTCTTCGTAAGTGAAATGTTCTACCCCGTTTTTCCAGGGTGTGTTTTCTGGGGCTTTTGATTTCTTTAGCCTTAAGGATTCTGGATACAGAAGACTGACTAACGGTAATCCCTTCCTCTTCTCTCAAAAGTTCTGCAAGATGGGTATAGTTTACTCCTTTATATTTATTTCTAGCAAGAAAAACAATTTCCTCTCTTATCTCACCAGGGATAGTATGCTTAGGTTTACGGCCTCTATTTTTATGAATAACAAACACCTCGCCATCTTTTTTAACACCTGCCTTTAGACGTTTTATATGGCGTTCGCTAAGGCTTAAAATCTCCACAGCATACCTGCTGGTCATCTTATCCTCAATTAGGGATTTGATGACATAAACTCTTACTAATTCTTTTTGGTCATTAGATATCTTACTTTTTCCATAGTGACATTATTACTGATTAATTTTAAGGTGACTGTAAATATCACATTACAAAATTTCTAAAAGTTGTTGTTGACAAGAACATATTTGGGTGTATAATTAAAAAAAAGTAATAAATATTTTTATTAAAACAAATAAGTAAAAAATATATTTTTTAACGTGATATTTACAATTATTTATAGTTTGTCGCTTTTTATAAAATATATTAGCTAATCAGTAATATCTGACTTTTGTAAGTATGATGCTATTGAAATTATAAAATTAAATAGTGTCAAGGGTTCTTCTCAATTTAAATTAATTCTAAATTTTAAAAAGATAAATATTTTTGTTGGATGCTATTTTAGTGAAAAAGTAAATACAACTAGAACTTAATACGGATAAAGAAACAGAAAGGATATATTTTGTTTAATAATAATATCAAGAATAAACTTCAAAAAATTTCACGGGGACTGCCAAAGGCTCAATGCAAAGTCGCAGACTATATATTAAAAAATTTCAGAAAATCAGCATTTTTAACCATTGATAAACTAGCAAAAGAAGCAGAAGTTAGTACAACAACAGTTCTGAGATTTTTGAATAATTTAGGTTATTCTGGGTATTCAGAATTTTTAAATGAATTTAGGAGAAATTTACTAGCAGATCAAGTTCCCTATGATAAATTTATTAAAAATATAACTTCACTTTCTAACAATAATATTTTACTAAAAAATGCAAAAACATATATCGATAATGTGCAGATGACATTAGAAATGTTAGATAGTAAATTACTTAATAATGCAGTCGAAATGATTTTTAGTGCTAGCAATATATTTATTATGGGTTATAGAGTTTCATCTGTCATAGTTTCTTATTTGTATTACGAAATGAAAAGAATGATGGATAATTGTTATAAATTATCTCATGATACAGTAGATTTTATCGAAATATTAAGTAAGATTGATAAAAATTCTGTTGTAATTGCAGTAAACTTACCTCGGTATTTGTTATCCCCAGTAACTCCGTTTTTGGAAACTGCCAAAAAACGACAAGCGAAGACCATTTTAATAACTGATAGTTATAAATCACCTGCAGCCCCGTATGCTGATATATTGTTACCATGTTTTTGCAAAACACAGTCCTTTCATAATTCAATTTTCGGTGCTATTTTTATTTCGGATTGCCTAATATCTTCTCTAGGAATTAAAAATATTAAGAATACTGAAAGAAAATTAAAAAAAGCGGAAGAATTGTTTAAAGAATATAGTAGAAAACCATTTTTTTATTGATAAAATAAAATAATACATAATTAAAATTTTGCCAATTTTATTCTTTGGCAATTAAAAGTTATTGATTCAGTAATCTCTTAATTGAGCGGGAACTTCCCACCTGTAAGGGTGGGGATGGGAGCAACTTTGTGGCAAATCAGCACAGACGTTAGTTTGCAAAAGTGAGTACCACGTCTATAAAGGCGTGGAAGTCTACAATATTTGGATAAAGAAATTTCTAAAATATTTATATTTTTTTAGAGATTTATAAAATACCAATTGGAAGTAAAATGTATTTTAGACGAAAATTACTATTTATAAAATAGTGACTGCATTATAAAAATTTATATACAATGTTGTAGGTTCAATTAACCATTTATTGTAATGTGTAGTAAAATTTTTTAATATTGAATTCATTAACCAAAATTAAGGGAGGGGTATCTCAATGGTGATTTTTAATGGTCTTTTTATTAGTTAAATGGGCGGTAATATAATCGAAGATATTGAAGATTTAAATGTGTTTGTTTCGTGTTCTAACATAAATATCATATTTAGAAATGTTGTTTTAAGAGATATAGATGGAGTAGTAGTAATGTATAAGAGATAGGCAATAAATATCAATGCATAGTGAACTCTTTCTAATGATATCAAAGTATCAATAGATCGTGAACTCTTAATAAGAGTAAATATCAATACATAGTGAACTGAATTAATCGATCTTTGGCAATAAGATAGAGCTTTTCAGTAAAGGATAATCATATTGGACAATTAGCTTATGATAATGGTAGACATCCAATTTTTCTCTATCCGCATTAATCGTTGCCCAGACATACTCGTACTCTAAATCAGAAGGTACCTTAAATCTTTCCCCAAAGACATCCAGAAGATAATTACTGCGAATTAAGCGAATGAGATGGACATATTGGAAATGGTAAACTAAAATGCACCTAAGGTGGAAAATAAAAATGCACCTTTTAAAAGAAACAGTTCTTTACTATAGTATGAATAAGAATCAATACTGTAAGGATGATTTCGATTATCCTCAAATTCCTTGGCCTTCTGACACAATCGATCAAAATGATCAAAGTGCTGACTTCGAAAGAACATCCGTTCAAAGTCATAGTGAAAATGTTCCACAATCCCATTACGCCAAGGTTCCCTAATTGGAATAAAGACAGGCTGTATGCCCAAATAGAAACAGAGCCGAATGATCATACCGAAAGAATGAGAATAACGATTGCTACCCCGACAGGGAAGTAAGCTGTCCATCTGTAGATAGAGAGGAGTACCCCCAGGAGCGTAATAGACTGCTTAGAATAGCGATTCGATTCTTTTTGGACTATGATGGGGTCTTCTGGAATGTTCGACTACCCAGTCTGGCCCCATCCAGTTTGTATCTTTTAAGCCATTTAAAAAACCAGGTCTTTCCTTTACTCGGGCTCCGGTAAATTTCCTTGGGAGATTCACCGTTTAAGTATTTTTTTATTGCAATTTCTCTGACCTTTTTCATATTCTATACTGACCTCCTTCGTACTAAGGTCAGTATAGAATATTTACCGTGATAGTTCGCGATGTGTTGATACAAGATTTAATTAGAGTTCGTGAAGTCATGATATTTTTGGGTTCGCGATGTGTTGATATTCGTCAGATAGGTGCTAAAGAACTTTTAAAAAGGTTAAGAAGAACTTGCTCATGAATATGCCTTTAAGACGAGAATGGCAAAAGAGGGGAGAAAGTTAGTTGATAAAAAAATACTAAATAGTCAATGATGTGAATTTATTTATGATTATTTTTTTAATTTATGAATATAGAATTAAAGGTAAAAAGAATATGGAAGAGCTTGATAATTTAATTATTACTGTTCGAACAAAAATACAAGAAAATTATGAAAAAGAATTTAATGAATGGCAGTTCAAGGAACACATTCCTTGGATACTAAGTGTGCCAGGATATATTAGTGTTCGCCGTTATTCTCATTTACAGAAAAAATTTAATTATATGAATATTTGGACTTTAAAAAATTTTGAAGCTCATGACTGTGAAGAACATGAAAAGAAATCAAAAACACCATGGGGATGCAGATTAAAACGATATCGTAAATTAAAAGTGGAATTTTACCATAAAATAAAATCATTCGGTTTTTTATATACCAGTAAAAAGAGGATTGAACCGAGATATCTTTATATTGACAGGTTTGATTTAGAAAAAAATAAGACAACAAATTACTTGAAATGGATATATGAAATTTATCTCCCAGAACTACAAAAATTACAAGATGTTCAATATATTTGCTTATATGAAGTAGAACGTGGGTCTACTCAATATATGATTCGATATGATATTGACAAGATTGACGACAAGATGGAGATTAATTGGTCTAAACTTAGGAAACTTGCTTATAAGAAAATGATAATCCGTAGCTGTGAGGGGTATAAAGCTATAAGGAAAACATTTTTTAGTAACTAAATTATGAAAATTCATGATTAATTAATAATAATTAAGGAGGCATAAGTTTTGTTATCAAACAGCAAAGCCATTGAAATATTAATGAATCCAAAAAAAGTAGTTTTCATTGGAGCTAGCTCTTCTCCAGAAAAATCTTCCGGATTGGCAATCCGAAATTTGATGAAATCAGAATTTTCTGGAGAAATTTTAGCAATGAACAAAAAAGGAGGAATGATTGATGGTAAACAGCTAATTGATACCATTGATAAATTGCCATACGGTATTGATTTGGCCTTTATCACTGTTCCAGCAAAGTTTACACCCCAAATTATTCTTGAAATAGGAAAAAGAGGGATCAAAGTTGCAGTAGTTGCAGTAGGTGGGTACGCAGAACTTGGTAATAGGGAAGGAATTGATCTACAACAAGAATTGATAAAAGCAGGAATGGAAACGGGTATTCGTATTATAGGTCCTGTTTGTAATGGAGTTTATAATACCAAAAATTGTCTAGCATTAGGATACAATATTACACATTCTAAAAAATTAAAAAAAGGTACTATTGGATTATTATCCCATAGTGGAGCATTATTAGGTCCATTAGTATCAGCTATTGAAGCTTGTGGTGTTGGTCTAAGCAAGTTTGTTTCCTGTGGCAATGAAATTGATTTATGTATGACAGATTATTTGGAATATTTGGTAGATGATAAAGAAACAAATGTAATTGCATTAGTGGTTGATAAAGTAGGCAATGGGAAAAGGTTCCGTGAAATATTAAAAAAAGCAAATAGAATAAATAAGCAGATTGTAGCTTTAAAATTAGGGGAAACATCAGTTGGGAAAAAGGTTGCCTTGGCTCATTCTTCCCATTTAGCAGGGTCAAAGGAAGTGTATGAGGCAGTGTTTGAAGCTGAGAATGTAATGAGAGTGTTTTCACTTGAGAGCCTTGCAATTGTATGTACTATTCTTGCAACTGGGCGCAAAGCTAAAGCTAAAACTATTACAGCATGCAGTACTTCTGGTGGTGGAGCCATATTGCTAGCTGATCGTATAGTTGAACAAAACATACCACTTACAGCCCTTTCCGAAGCAACAATTTCAGCAATCACTAAAAGCCTACGTTTTAAAGCTAAATCGATTCTTAATCCTTTCGATTTGGGTTTAGGCGGAAGAGATTATTATAATGTAAATGTTGAAAATCTTGCAGCTGAACCAGAAACAGGTGTGCTAATTTGTTATGGCACACAAATGCAGACGGCTTCAAAACGTGATCAGATGGCACGAGCTTTTACAAATGTTGCAAATAAATTTCCCAAATTACCAATTGTAATACTATTCCCCGGAGAATTGGAGCAAGAAGAAGTTGAAATATATAGTAATTCTAAAGTTCCTGTTGTAACTTCAATATATGAAGCTATAGCGATAGCCAAAACTCTTATCAGAAAAGATAGGAAATTTATTGATGAAATAGATTCTGTTCCAAAAGCACCTTTTGGAGTTATTAAAAAAATTGATGCGACTCCATCAGGAGGACTTTCCGAACATGGTAGCAAAGAAATACTTTCTGCTTTTGGTGTTAAATTCCCAAGAGAAAAATTTGTTACTAATATAGAGACAGCTTTAGAGGCGGCAAATGAAATTGGCTATCCAGTAGTACTTAAAGCCTGTGGGAAGCAATTGATTCATAAGAGCGAGCATCGGTTAATTGAACTAAACCTTTATTCATCGGAAATGTTAAAAAAGGCATGGAATGGTATCACCAAAAGGATAAAAAATCTTTTAAATGCAAAAATAGAAGGATTTCTTGTATCAAAAATGATTCAGAATGGTACAGAGGTCATATTTGGTATCACAAAAGATGACGAATTTGGACATATCGCTATTCTGGGACCTGGAGGGGTATTAGCTGAAATGATAGGATCTAGTTCAATGACAAGAGCGCCTCTTCCATTAAATAGAAAAATAATTGAAGAGATGGTTGAAAAAACGCCAGTCAAAAAATTATTAGATGGATACCGTGGTAGTACTCCGGGAGATAAAAAAGCTTTGATTGAACAAATCTACTATGCTGCTAAAGCTGTTGAATCTCTTGGTGATAAGATAGATGCTTTAGATATTAATCCAATTTTGGTGATGAAAAAAGGTAAAGGTGCATGGCCTTTAGATGCACTATTAATAAAAAACTAATAACACAAAAGAATAGGAGGGATAAAAAATTTGAGTAAAATTTTAGAAAGTAATAGTTTTTTAGATGAAAAAGGAGAAGTGATCTTTAAAATACATGAACATGTTGCGTATGTAACAATAAATAGACCAGAAAGACGCAATGCCATTAGTAAAAAAGTTAGAAAAGCATTGATTGAAATATTTTGTGAGGTAAATGATAATTTAGATATTTGGGCTCTTGTACTAACAGGTGTTGGAAACCGTGCTTTTTGTGCTGGCGGTGACTTAAAAGAGAATAAGGAAAACGCAGATAAAAATAATAGACCTTCGGTTCCTATGACTGGAATACATCGAAATTTATATGAAACCTTACTTGAAATATATAAACCAACTATTTGTGCTTTAAATGGTGCTGCGATGGGAGGTGGGTGTGAAATGGCGCTTGCCTGTGATATTCGTATTGCTGCTGAAAATGCAGTTTTAGGTTTTCCAGAAGCAAAAATAGGAATGGGTGCTAATTTTGGTAGCGTATTATTGCCAAAACTAATTCCACGTGCGATTGCTTTAGAAGTTCTTTACACAGGAAAACCAATTATTGCTCAGGATGCTTTGAAATGGGGATTGCTAAATAAGGTAGTTTCTTTTAAAGATCTTATCCCAGAAACAGAAAGATTTGTGCGGAAAATTATTGAAAATGCTCCATTGACACTTCGAAGATACAAACATATGGCAGTAAAAGCTTGGGGAATGCCTGTTGCGTCTGCTTTAAGGGCTGATTTTGGACCAAATCCATATTTAAGTGAAGATAGAAAAGAAGGCGTTCGTGCATTCGTAGAAAAGAGAAAACCACAATGGCATAATTGTTAATAAAGCATGAAAGGAGAAAAAACATGTTTACTTTAGAAGGACTATTTGATTTACATATACATGCAGGACCAGACATTTTTGGTCGAATTGGGGATGATTTGGATTTTGCTATAGAGGCTCAGAAATCAAAAATGGTTGGTTTTGCTGTAAAAGCAGTTTTAGAATGTACTACTAGCAGAGCATATTATGTAAATAAAATCCTTAAAAATTTTAATATGATTGGTGGAATTACTTTGAATTACCCAGTGGGCGGTATTAATCCAGCAGCTGTTGATGCTTGCTTACAACAAGGAGGTAGAATTGTTTGGGGCCCTAGTGGACATTCAAAATTTCATGCAACTTTGAAAGGAGGACTTGGTAACTGGGGACATGTTGGAATGAAGATGTACAACCCACCCAATGAAGAAGGTATCACAATATTCGACGAACAAGGAAAATTGACTTATGCAATAAAGGAAATTGTCAGCATTATAAAAAAATATAACGCCCTCTTTGCAACATCACATCTTTCACCAGAAGAAATTATCGAAATAACTAGATATTGTAAGCATGAAAAAGTTAAGGTTCTAATGACTCATCTTGGGTGGACCCCTGAATACAGTCTTGAGCTAGGGAAAGAAGTAGTAAAGCATGGTGGTATGATTGAGCTATCTGCTGTTACCTTTGGTGGTGGTTTCAATCCAAAGCTAAAAATCATTGATTGTGTTGAAAGAATAAGAGAATATGGTGCTGATAAAATTGTTTTAAGTACTGATTCTGGCGCTCTTCGTTTTCCAAAACCTTGCGAAGCTTTACGCATATTTGGAGAAAATTTGATATTACAAGGAATTCCGGAAAAAGATATCCGTAAAATGATGAGTGATAATCCGCTTAAACTCATTAAAAAATAAGAATAGGAAGGAAATTTATGATTGATCTATTTTTAAAAATGCCAAAAAAGATAGAAATTCGAGAAGTAGTTCCTAGGGAAGGTTTTCAGAGTGAAAAAAATATTATTTCTACTGAGAAAAAAATTAAAATTATCAATATGATTATGAAAACTGGCATTAAATATATTCAGATTTGTTCTTTAGTTCATCCAAAAATTGTTCCACAACAAGCTGATTGTGAAGAAGTTTTTTTTGGAATAAATCGACCGAAAGATGTAACGCTATCTGTGTTAGTTCCAAATGTTAGAGGTGCAGAAAGAGCCAAAAAAGTTAAAGCAGATGACTGGAATTTTATGCTAAGTGTGAGTGATTCGCATAGTATGGCAAATTCAAATATTCCGACATTTGAAGCTATGAATCGTATGAAAACTATGTTAGAAATTGCTCACTCGGAAGGAGTACATGTTAACGGTGGTATGGGTGTTGCATTAGGGTGTCCATTTGAAGGTAGGATACCAATTTCTCGACTTTATGAAGTTATCGAGCGTTATCTCAGCATGGGAATAAACTGCATTGGAGTGGCCGATACAGCTGGTGTAGCGAATCCTAAGCAAGTTTATTATACTATGCGACAGTTAATAAAAAAATATCCAGAAGTGAATTTTAAATTACATATTCATAATACTTATGGATTGGGATTTGCAAATGTGTTGGCGGGAATACAGGCTGGAGTTAAGTCTTTTGATTCTTCTATAGGGGGTTTGGGAGGATGCCCTTTTGCTCCTGGTGCTTCTGGTAATATTGCAACGGAAGATTTTGTACATATGCTTAATTTAATGAATGTTGAAACAGGTATAAATGTGAAGAAAGTTCTTGAGATTTCAAAAGTACTAGAAAAAATATTTAAACATCCTTGTGATAGTGTATTATCCAAACTGGGAATTAAAGAAAACCTATATGAACTTGCAAGTGCCAAGAAAGCAACGATTCCAAGAAAAATAAAAAATAAGAAGGGAGAAAAAATATGAAAAAAAAATAGTATTGAGTTATTGTTAACGATTCCAAGAAAAATAAAAAATAAGAAGGGAGAAAAAAATGAAAAAAATAAAATACTTTTTAGTAATTGTGTTAGTATTGGTTACTGTATGGATGTTTTTATTTAATTCATCCGCAGATACATCTTGGCCTGAAGCTGGTAAGACTCTTACTATAATAGTAAACTATCGTGCGGGAAATTCACACGATATGATGGTCCGCACTTTGCAACCATATCTTTCTGATGAGTTAGGTATTGATATTATTGTAGAAAATGTAATTGGTGCTAGCGGATTGTTAGGCTTAAGACAAGTTTTAAATATACCTTCAGATGGTTATACTTGGGTAACATGGTCATTGCCTAAACATGATACTGAATCAGTTATGACTGCTGAAGGCAAAGAACCATTTTACTCTTTTGAAGATTTTATTCCCATTGGTTCAACTAATCCAGACACACATATGATTGTAGTTCCCGCAGATAGTCCATTTAATAATATGCAAGAGTTGATTGATTATGCAAAAGATCATCCAAAAGAGCTTTTGTTTGCAGGAACAGGTACTTATCCTGGTGTAAGTGGAATGATATGGGAGGATATTCAAGATAAAACTGGTGCAGAATTCGAATTTGTTCCATATGGTGGGGGTACACCTGAAGTTGCTACTGCAATGTTAGGTGGACATGCCGATGTGGCTACTCTTGGCCTTACTATTAGTTATAAAAACTATGTTTTAACCGGAAAATTTAAAGCCCTTGCAATTGCTAGTAATGTTCGTAATGCAAATGCACCAGATTTACCTACTATCCCCGAAGCACTTGGGGTCGAATTAGAAGAATTCACCGGCAAGGTAATACGTATTGTTATGATTAAAGGAGATACTCCAGAAGCAATTATAAAAAGATGTCAAGATGCTTTTAAAATTGCAGCAGAAAATCCTGAATTCATTGAGAGATATAAATCAACTGGAAATACGTATGAATATGTAAGCCCAGAAGAAATTAATGCAGCAAGATTACCTCTTATTGAATTTTTTAAAACAAAACTCTAAATATGTAGTGTTATTACATAATAGAAAATTTTACATAAATAGAAAAATAGGCACATAGTAAATATGTATGTATTAGTCCTTGCATGTCTTTCTATGTGCCTATATTTTAACAATATGTGTGCATGTGGTATGTTTGATGACAGGAGAGAAGAATGATGATTAAAATCTCTAAAGATTGCGTAAGTGGTGTATTTTTTCTTGTAATTGGTACATATATGAGAATTCAAATACACGATTCAAGTTCTTTAGCATTTATTGTTCCCTATATTTACAGCTGGATTATGATAATAGGTTCATTAGGATTGATTATTAGAGGATTTTTACGGTGGAGAAATAATGAAAATGAATTAATAGTTATTTCTATTAAAGATATTAAAGGATTGAAAGATTCTAAAGAATTGCAAATAATTTTATATATTTTAATGATTTTAGTTTATTATATATGTATAATTTTCATAGGAATGGTAGTTAGTTCCGTAGCATTTGTTTCTTTAACATATTTGTTCTTAGAAGTAAAATCAATTAAAATACACTTAATCTCACAAATTTTCTTTATTTTAATATACATTATATTTTCAAGTGCTCTAGGTGTTAAATTTCCGCATGGTTTTCTGTATTAATTTTAAGATATTGTTTTATATGCTTGGAGGAGGAATTTAAGTTTATGGAAAATTTAATTATTGCACTTCAAAATGTATTTATGATTCAAAATTTAATTTATGTTATTATTGGTGTTCTTTCTGGAATTATTGTTGGCGCCATACCTGGCATGACCAGTGTAATGCTACTTGCTATTTTGTTGCCTTTTACTTTTCATATGGAAGCAAGTGGAGCAATTATTCTTATGATTAGTATTGTTAGTGGTGCAAACTATGCGGGAGGCATTAGCGCAATATTATTAAATATGCCTGGTACTCCCTCTGCAGCAGCAACAGCATTGGATGGATTTCCAATGTGTCAAAATGGCAAGGGCGGCATGGCGCTGATTGCAGATATTTTTGCTTCTTTTATTGGAGGCACAATAGCTTGGATTATCATGATAATTGCTACCCCGTTGGTAACCAAATTTGCCCTGATGTTTGGGCCAACTGAATATACTATGCTTCTTGTATTTTCGTTAACAATAATTGGAATGTTAGCAGGAGAAGATCCGTTAAAAGGAATACTAGCTGGTATTTTTGGGCTTGCTTTGTCTACTATAGGAACGGACCCATATTCAGCAAGGATCAGGTATACTTTCGGATTTCTAGAATTAATGGACGGGATTGAAATAATTTGGGCTAGTATAGGTATTTTTGCTCTCGTACAGGTATTGAAATTTGTGAAGCAAAAAGATAGAGCAATTTCAATAGACACTAAGAAGAAAATTGATTGGCCTATAAAAGAAACTCTAAAAATTGTGTTAAGTAAGAAATCTTTATTGATAAGATCAACTTTAATTGGTACTTTTATTGGAGCAGCTCCTGGAGCAGGTCCTGCTATTGCATCATTTGTATCATATGGAGAGGCAAAAAGAAATTCAAAAAATCATAAAAACTTCGGAAAAGGAGAAATTGAAGGCGTTATTGCCTCTGAGGCTGCTAACAATGCATGCGGCTTTGGTTCTTTGGTGCCTATGCTTTCGCTTGGTATCCCAGGTTCTACTTCGGCTGCCCTAGCCATGGCTGCTATGATTATAGTAGGTTTACAACCAGGACCGGAGCTTTTTTCTAAAAACATAACAGTAGTGTATACAATTTTCGGAGGTATTTTTTTATCCAATATTGTGTTTCTCTTTTTTGGATTATTTTTTGCACGTTTTACAGCAAAACTATTAATAATAAAAGTGTCTTACTTAATCCCAGTTATTATGTTAATGGCAACTATTGGTGTCTATTCACCAAAACGTTCTATTTTTGGAGTTTTTGTTACTTTTATTATTTGTATTGTTGGATATATGCTTATAAAATTTGGTTTCCCTTTAACACCAATAATGTTAGGATTGATTCTAGGTAAGATTATGGAAAGTCATTTTATCCGTGCTATGATTATGACTAAAAAAAACATGTTGCAAATTTGTTTATACAGTCCACTTAGTATCATATTAACAATTGCTACGATTTTAAGTGTGATTTACATTATTCGTAATTATTTTAAAAAATCACTATAAAAGAAATAGAGTTTAATAATAAAAAAAACAAATACAAAACAGATTGAATTATTCTTAATGTTATTTTGTTAGGTAATCCTATACTTAAGTTGCACTTAGAACCTTGAAAAACTGTTGATAAATCAGTATATTCAGAGTATGAAAACATGTCCTCGCTGCGGCATTAAAAAATGGAGGGTACTTTCCACCGGTCAAATCAGGTATAGCAAGTGTGGTTTAACCCGAAAAGTAACTAAAAACCTCTGGAAAAAGAGTCGTATCTCTCCCTATTGGAAAGGAAGATTGCTTGAATATTTCTGTTTGGGAGCCCCTGCTTACCGTCTAAGATTTCAGGTCCCTTACAGCCAGCTGACCATTCAGAGATGCTTTCGGATGTTTAGAGAAACCATCTACTATGATAACATTAAAGATCTCAAACCTCTCTCCGGAGAAATTGAGATGGACGAAACGATGTTTAGTGGTAGAAGACCTGGTAAAAGTGGCTGGGGAGCTAGCGGTAAAAACATCGTCTTTGGTATCTATCAGAGAAACGGGAAAGTCCTTACTTTTCCTATCTCTTCCCGTGCCAAGGAGATCATGCAGCCCTATATTACACGTTATACTAAAGAAGGCAGCCTCTACTATACTGATGACTGGTTTGCTTATGCCTTTTTACCTATCCGAGGTAATCATATGGAAATGTTGTTGGATGTATACAAGTGGTCTTTTGATCCAAAATATCCAGTAGTATGCATGGATGAATCACTAAAACAGTTAATTGAGGAAACAAAAATTCCCATTGCGGCCTCACCTGGACATGTTGCCAAGCATGATTACGAATACAAGCGTTGTGGTGTCTGTAATATTTTCATGGCCAGTGAGCCTTTAGCTGAAAAACGTATCGTAAAGATCACCGAAAGAAAAACAAAAAATGACTGGGCTTATTTTCTTGAAGATATAGCAGCAAGTTATCATGTAGCCGATAAAATAACTTTAGTCATGGACAACCTGAATACTCACACTCCCGGGGCACTCTATGAAACCTTTAAGCCCGATAAGGCAAAATCGTTATGGAACAAATTTGAATTCATATACACTCCAAAACATGGGAGGTGGTTGAATATGGCTGAAATCGAACTGAACGTTCTCCTTGGGCAATGCCTCAACAGGAGGATTGACAATATTGAAAAAGTCATGAGCGAAGCTGCTGCATGGCAGAGCCATAGAAATAACAAAAATGCAAAAGTCAATTGGCAATTTACCACTGATGACGCCAGAATTAAGTTGTCACGTCTCTATCCGTCAATTGAGGCTTGACATGACACTAGTAGTTTGCCTTTATTTTACATATTTTGATAATATTCGCAAAGGAAAGTGTGATATTTAATGCTTAGGATCGATTAATCATCATTATAATTATCAATTTATATTTTGTTAGTGTTCTTCGAAAATTAAATGGATTATCCAATCATAAGGCTATAATAAACTGAAGTTTAGCTAAGTTGCAGCAACACCGCATATTGCTGATAATATTGCAGATAGTGATAGTAATATGGCTTATATATGCATGAATAATATTAAAATGATTGATGCTGGAAAATTTTTAACACCACCGACTTTAGTAAATAAAAGTTTTCTTATGCTTTAAAATAAGATAATAAAAAAGGAAGGTTATAATATCGTGAAACCAAAGATTTTCGGAAGAGTTGGATTTAGATTTATAAATGAAATAGAAAGACCTGATAAAAAATGGATTAGGAAATTACTTAATGAAAATTATTCTTCATGCAACTTGTCAGATGGTTTAAATAAGTTTTATACAATGGATATTGGAATTATGAGATTATGTGATGATAAGAAAATGGCCGGTCCTGCTGTTACCGTAAAAGTCCGTTCTGGTGATAATTTTATGCTGCATAAAGCATTCAGTATTGTTAAACCAGGAGATGTTTTAGTTGTAGAAACACAGGGAGGATTTAATTATGCAGTGTGTGGGGATATAATGGTGACATGCATGGTTAAATTAGGAGTTGCAGGTTTAGTAGTTGATGGAACAGTGCGAGATATTGAAAATCTAAACGAATTGAATTTGCCAATATTTGCTCGAGGGACAGTATGCGGCGCTGGAGATAAAGATGGTCCAGGAGAAATAAATTTTCCAATAGCTTGTGGGGGAGTTGTAGTAAATCCAGGTGATATAGTTTTTGGAGATGATAATGGTGTTGTTGTGATACCTAAAGATGATATAGAGCAAGTTTTCAAATTCGCTGACAAAAAACTTGCTAATGAAAAACGAAGGTATGAACAAATTAATAATGGAAAATATGTTAAAGATGGATTGGATGATTTTCTTAGAGAAAAAGGAGTAATTAAATAGAAGAAATCGATAAAATTATTCTTTTATTTTGAAATAATGCTATAAAATCAATATTTTTATCTAACTTTATTTTAAATAGAATTTGCAAATCTCATCTTATCTGCACAACAACAAGCCCTTTGGTTTTGCTAAAGGTCTTTTTGTTGCTTGCGAATATGTTTATAAAGGAAGAAGAACTCTTAAACTAAGAGATGAAACAATTATAAAAAAAGGAATCAATAGGATAGATTTCCAAGGAAAAAACTATAATGAAAAAATTAATAGGAGCAAAACATATTTACCTATTACACCGGTACTTATTATAGTTAGTTATGACAAGTTCCAATCCAATTTAATAGCTTATACATAGGAAGGGATATGTTGTTCTGATCCACTTTGTATCAATATTTCATTAAGAAAAGCAACCTATTCATGCCATAACACTTTTTCCTGTAAGAAGGCATTTACTGTTAACGTACTTTTTATTAATCAGGTAGAAAAGCCAGACTTTATAGCTTTATTTGAGATCGTAAATACAACAAATTTGAACAGAGTGGCATTAAACCAGTTAAAAGTGATTTCGTTGATGCTCCTTATGTGTATGCTCCCCATAAAGATTTATTAATATATGATCGCAAAATTCTTTCATTCATAATTTTCAATTTTAGGGATCTTCTATTTTTTCTAATTCCTGAATAATTTCGGGATCAAGTTTTAACAAGTTTAGAATCTAAGTAATCCTTCTGATGAAAATGACTGGATTTACATATACCTCGCAACTCATCCTAGAGTTACTGAAAAAGATGGAGCATGGAAAGATGGTAGATTAATCTTTCCTGGAGGGGATATATACCTAAAAGAAATAGTAAAATTAATAAAAAAAACAATTATGATAAAATATTCTTTTGTATAGATTTGTTCTGCAACTACAGTATTTAAGAATGTAAGAAAACCTGATAATTAAGTTGGAATTGGAGCATCACAGGAATATAAAGTCGTATACTCCCTTTAATGATAAATCATTATATAAGGAATGAACCAAACATAACCTTAGAAGAATTCATTGAGAAAGCAAATAAAAAAATAAAGTCATCAAAAACTTGTTATTCAAAAACTCATGCTTTGCTTATGCCTTTTTATTCAGATGAAAAACTTCTTGATGAACCGTTAATACCTAAAAGTTATATAAAACAATATTTCATTAATTTTCTACTTTATCGTTTATACAACCATATACTAATTTACAAAAAAGTAACATTTATATATAAGCATATTCTTAAAGATAAATAATGGCTGAAATACAAGATTGGATTAAACAACAGTTGAAATCAATAAGTGATTAGTAATAAGTAACAAATTTCAGATTTCAAGTTTATAGATAATACGGGGTTTAGGGTTGTAAAGTATATGTGGTAATATCACCTACCGATAAAGGAGAATATATCATGAAAAGATATAATAAAATATTCATCTATTTAATTTTAATTGTTTTAATCTCATTCACTTTCACCTCCTGAACTAGTCAGTCCCTACCTCCAACAGGAATAGAAGAAATTTATTTGAATGTTCCTGTGGTAAAACAACCCATAGATAAAACATGGTGCTTTGTTGCAGCAACACAATCTGTTTTGAATTATTATGGCATGGAAATAACAACAAGAGGAAATTGCAGAGTATGCAATAGGTGAGGATAGTTTAGGTAATGCTTCACTATTAAAAGAAAATGCTGACAAACTAGGAATTGAAGTCTACAATCAACGAATGTATTTAGAAGAAATAAAAGATGAAATAAAGGAGGTAAATCCAGTAATTGTTCTGTTAGATTATAGCTTAGAACAGAAAAGCAATCATTTTTATGTTATTGATGGATTTAAGGAAGAAGGGATGAGACTAATGTGCCCGCTTCGCGGCTTTGTTTACTGGACTTGTAATTATCTCAAGCAAATTAATGAGAATTATTGGAATGATTCTGATGCAATTGGCTATGAACCTCATTTTTATGAAGCAACTTTAATTCAGCCAAAAGATTAATCCATAAAAGGCAGTAATTTTTATAGGAAAAAAGCAACCAGACAGTAAAACATACTGATTTGCCTGGTAAATTTTAGGTATGTTTTTTTATTTAAATCATTTAATTCTTTCTTGAATCCTATAATTGATTAGTAACTTATTTTAGAGAGATAGCCAAACTATATATATGAGTCAATTCTTAAAGAAATATAATAACTGAAATATACAGCTAGATTAGAAAACAGCTGAAAAAGGGCTATAGCACAAAAGTATATCAAATACATTCAGAAAACACATTATAGATATGAAGAATAACTATTTTATAATTTTCTTTTAAGATTTGGAATTTTAAAAACAATACGAAAAGTTCTGCCTATTGACTTACCCAAGGAGTCAAGACCTTCCAAGCTTTTTGGCATTTACTGAAGGGCTATTTCTTTTTTGAATTATTTTCCAGAAAAGGAAGGAATTTTAAAATTCTTTATAGAATTATATAAAGAAGTATTATTTAAGGCTGTAATAAATAATTTTGCATAATAAAAATATAAATAAATATGTTATTTGTATTAATGCAATATGGTTCTTCATATAAAGTGAATAGAATAGGAGAAATCTTTTTATTTAAATTTATCTTGCATTTCATATCTTCTTGAGATATTTCCTTTTTAGAAAAAGCAATATCATTCTATAATTTATAGATAGCATATTTTAGAATTAATTGTCGAAGGAGCATGACACTAATGAACTTAAATACCAAAGGGAATACAGAAGTTGGTCGCTTTAATTGGTCTATGCTTATTATTATATCATTAGCCTCTATCGTAATGGGTATTTATCGAGATGGCATTGCTGTTCTCTTTCCATTTCTACAGAGAGATTTCGACTTAAGTCGGGGAGAGCTGGGTTTATATATATCTTTTCTTTATATTACTTCTTCATTCGTTAGCATATATACTGGAAGATTAGTCGATCTTAAAGGTTCAAAATGGGGTATGATTTTTGGTGTGTCATTTGTAGGTGTCTTCCTTATCTTGCATGCTGTAGCTCCTAATTTTTTTATATTACTTGTACTTGCTGCTATTCTAGGTATTGGACTGAGTATAAATGTACCTGCTGCTAATAAAGGTATAATGGAAATATTCCCCGCAAAATGGAGAAGTACTGCCACAGGCATTTGGAGTACTTCATTTCCGATTGGAGGACTATTGGCAGCAGCTTTTTTGCCCGTTTTAGGAATGCTGATTGGGTGGCGAAAGACAATTGCTTTACCGGGCGTATTGGCTTTAATATGTGCATTGTTAATTTTAATGTTTTATCAGGAAAAGAAAAGAGAAAAAAACTATTTTGATAAGAATAATACAAAGGATATTTCTTTTTGGAAAACTATTAAACAATTGCTCAATAATATTGATATAATAATCCTTTGTATTTATGCATCTTTTTTAGGAGCTGCAACCGGTACAATTGCTACCCATTTTACACTTTTTTTATATTTGGATTATGGTTTCACTGAGAGAATTGCGGGTATTGGTTTTGCGGTAACCCAACTTGGAAGTATTATAGGGAAACCATTATGGGGATTAATTTGTGATAAGCTTCTTAAAGCTAATAAAAGAAAAACTTTTTTATTGATAGGTATTATATTCTTTTTAATTACGCTTATTATTGGTCTATTTTTAAAAGATTTAAACCCTTCATTTACGATAATACTTGTTTTGGCTTTTTTAATGGGTGGTACCGGGCGCGGTTGGCAGGGTCTTTTTTATGCATCAATTCCTGAAATAGTGAAAGAAAAACAAGTTGGAACTGCTATGGGTTTAGTGCTAATTTTTCTCCGTTTAGGGGTTTTATTTGTTCCTCCAGTTTTTGGATATATCGCAGATTATAGAAATTCATATGATTTAAGTTGGCTCCTTTTAGGTTCCTCATTTTTTTTAGCTTCGATATTTCAATATTTATTTTATATAAAAATGCACAACAGTAAATAATATTTGACAATAAATGAGTAATTAACAGCTAACAGTAACCATCCCTTTTATCTCTTCTGAAAGGCATTAATTATATTAATTTATTTTTATAAAAGAAGGAATTCCATGATAAAAATCGGGTAGAAAAACAGTGCTTTATATCAATATTTATATTTTTGGTAGCACAAAAAGCATTTATTTTAAAGCAAATAACTTAAAACATATCATCTAAAATGTAGGTTCCTTCTGGGTTATTATATAGATAATTATACTATCTTCAGATTTTTGCAAGATAGAGTCTATTTTTTAACTATTTTTTCTTAATTTCTATTATGCGAGATTAGATACTTCCATAACTTTGATATACTTCTTCAGTATCAGCACTCATGAAAAAGTTACGAAAATCATCTTAATAATGGAATAAAATAGCTGTTAACTTTATTACTTTACTAACAAACTAAATGATTCAATCTAATATTTTCTATTACCATGTCCTCCTTAAAAGTTCTGAACCTGACCAATAGGGGAGCCAGACAATAACAGAGGCAGAATTTCTTTGTTTGGGGTTCTGCCTATTTAACTTCCTGACAGACCCCAATGACTTCTTCCAACTTATGACACACATTATCAGTTTCTTCCCCCATACAAAAGTTGCGAAAGTCGTCCTGTCTGGGGAGCCTGACAATAATATAGGCAGAACTTCTTTATCAGAGGTTCTACCTTTTTAAATTCTTAACAAATTCCAATTACTTCTTCTAACTTGTGATAAACCCTCTCGGTCTCATCACTCATACAAAAAGTTCGAAAATCGTTTTGTCTGGCCGACCAGTTATCTACCTAAAAGCTGCTTCTTATCACCCTTAAATAAATAGGAACACATACTATTTTTTAAAGAAATACCTAAGAAGGAAATTGATAAACAGTTGTCTGTCTTTATTTATGTCAAACATATTTTAAGGAGTGATTTGATTGAAAAAAGGAGATTTTTTTTGGCTCGCCGGTTTAGCGGCATTTATTACAATATTGGTAGTCCCGGTAACTCATGAAATGTTCGTGAAATTCATAACCGAACATGCCTATATGGGAGGCTTTATCAAATTTTTTATGCTTGCTACAATGGGAGAGCTTTTGGCTAGAAGAATTGTGACGGGTGACTGGAATATTCCAAATGGATTGCTATATAGAGCTTTTGTATGGGGATTATTAGGAATGGTTATTGTATTGATATTTAGTGTGTTTGCTGCAGGAATTGCAGGTGCTTTAGCAAATGGATTTTTACCCGGTGGAAATTCGAAGTTCGCCTTTGCGTTTTTCGTCAGTTTTATAATGAACTTATCATTTGCACCAACTATGATGGCTTTTCATCGAGTAACTGATACATTTATCGATTTGAAGTATGACAATAAAAAGGGGAAGGTAACGCTCAGCGATGTAGTAAAGAGGATTGATTGGGATGGTTTTATATCATTTGTATTATTGAGGACGATACCTATTTTTTGGATACCGGCACATACGATAACATTTTTATTACCTCTGGAGTATAGGGTTTTATCTGCTGCATTTTTATCGATTGCTTTAGGAGCCATACTCGCATTTGCTAAAAAGAAAAGCGGACAGCTTAATAGAATAAATAGGGAAGGTGTGCCATCAATAATTCGCTAACTTTTAATGGGGAATAAAGATAGCACAGACGATTTTATTAATGTTAGTGTAAACTTTAGTGGGGTAGTTAGATAAAAAAGAACGCCACTTTTTCTATCTTTTCTTTCGCTTTCCTAACTCGATACTATATACTGGATACTGTTTTTATTGACTTATTGTAAATATGTGGTATTATATCTTGTTAGATGAAATTGGGGCAGGACCCATTTTCTTAATTAATTTGAGGAGAAAATTATGACAGATAAAATTAAATTTGAGCATCTCGGCCTTTCTCAAAGGGTTTTAGATGCTGTTTACAAGAAGGGCTTTGAAGAACCATCTAGTATTCAGGCCTTAACAATCCCCGTAATGTTGCGGAATGATACCAACATAATAGCACAGGCGCAGACCGGTACCGGTAAAACAGCGGCCTTCGGACTGCCTTTAATAGAGATAATAGACCCTCAGGAGAGAAGTGTACAGGCTCTTATCATTACACCTACAAGGGAGCTTGCCATACAGGTTTCCGAGGAAATTGCTTCATTAAGGAGTAATTCCGATATCCAGATCATTCCTATCTACGGAGGGCAATCAATCGATCAGCAACTGAGGCGCCTTAAAAAAGGAGTACATATTGTTGTTGGTACACCCGGAAGAGTTATTGACCACATCAAAAGAAAGACACTCAATCTCAAGAATATCAAACACCTTATCCTTGATGAGGCTGATGAAATGCTTAATATGGGGTTTATTGAGGATATGGAAGAGATAATGAAACATACCAATCCCCAGAAAAGAACCCTTCTGTTTTCGGCAACCATGCCGTTAAGGATTAAGGCACTCGCGAGTAAATATATGGCAGATTATGAATTTATTACTGTCAAGAAACAACAGCTCACCACCGGCCTTACGGAGCAGATATATTATGAAGTAAAAGTTTCTGACAAATTTGAGGCATTGTGCAGAATCATTGATATTACCGAAGATTTTTACGGGCTGGTTTTCTGCAGGACAAAGAATGATGTTGATAGTGTTGTCAGCCACCTTATTGACAGAGGGTATGATGCTGATGCCATTCACGGTGATATTTCGCAGAGCCAAAGAGAAAATACCCTGGATAAATTCAGGAAAAAGAAGATTAATGTACTGGTAGCAACTGATGTGGCTGCACGTGGCATAGATGTTAGCAATTTGACTCATGTAATTAATTATGCCCTTCCACATGATCCCGAATCATATGTGAACAGGATCGGTCGTACAGGAAGAGCAGGTAAACAGGGAACAGCTATAACCTTTATCACGCCGAGCGAATATAATAAGCTGATGTTCATTCAGCGCATAGCAAAAACCGATATAAAAAAATCAAAAGTTCCAAATGTTAAGGATATCATTGACGCAAAGAAAAAAAAGATAGATGAAGACATAGCTGCTATCAATAGCGAAGACATAGGCAATACATATTACAATTGGGCTAAAAAACTTCTGGATAATAATAATCCGACTCAGATGCTTGCTAAATTACTTAATTACAGTTTTGATGATACACTTAACCCTGGCCTGTATAACGAAATAAAGGATTTGTCAGGTGCAAACAGAAAAATAGAGATGGAAGGTAGAACAAGGCTATTTGTGGCATTAGGTAAGAAAGATGAGATAAGCCCTAGCAAACTGGTAAAGTTTATTACCAAAAATACAGGGGTTAAGAGTTCTCTTATTGACCAGGTGGGAGTGTACAGTGACTTTTCCTTCATAACCGTACCTTTTAAAGAAGCCGAAATTATTTTAAATGTCTTTCAAAAAAAATCCGGGAATAAAAAATCATTGATAGTTAAAGCCAAAAAAAAGAAAACCGGTAATAATAGATAAGAACACATTACATTTTTTAAAATAGGGTTTAAGAATAAAAAAGGGCAGGCTAAGGAAGACAACTTTCTCTATAGCCTGCCTTTTTTTAAGATGTTAATTAAGGAGGTAAAGGATGGATAATAGAATAAAAAAACATGCAGAGGTGCTCTTGAAGTATTCGCTTGATATTAAAAAGGGAGAAAAATTATTAATTGTGGGTGATGTAGTTACCCTGCCTTTAATTAAAGAAAGCTACCGCCTGGCGGTTGAGTTGGGAGCCCTTCCTCAGGTGATAATAAACAGTGAGGAATTGAAAGAGATATTATTAAAAGGTGGCAGTGAGGAACAGATAAAATATGTACCTGTCAGTATAAAAAGGGCCTTTGAAACAATAGATGCGTCTTTATCCTTTTTTGGCGGTTCCAATACCAGAATGTTAAGCAATGTAAATCCTGAAAAACTAAAATTATCAGCTCAAGGTTTTAGCGAAATTAACAGGATATTTTTTGAAAGATCTGCAAAAAAAGAACTAAAATGGTGTTGTACCATGTTCCCCAATCAGGCAAATGCCCAGGAAGCGAACATGTCAATTTCCGAATACGAAGATTTTGTCTATGGGGCAGGTTATATAGATAGAAAAGACCCGATAGCAGAATGGAAAGAAATAGAAAAGAAACAAGAAGGTATCTGTAATATTTTAAATGGTAAAAAACGACTCACAATAATTTCTAAAGATACTGATTTAAAGATGTCTATTGAAGGCAGAAAATGGGTAAACTGCTGCGGTAAAGCGAATTTTCCTGATGGCGAAGTCTTTACCGGACCGGTAGAAGACAGTGTAGAAGGCCATATTAGATTTAGTTTCCCGGGTATATACGGGGGAAGAGAAATCGAAGATATTCAATTGACCTTTAAAAAAGGAAGAGTAATAAAAGCGGTAGCAGCCAAAGGAGAAGAACTATTGGAACAGCTCCTGGAGACAGATAAGGGAGCAAGGTATGTAGGGGAGATAGCGGCTGGTACAAATTATAATATACAAAAATTCACCAAGCATATGTTATTTGATGAGAAGATTGGTGGAACAGTCCATCTGGCAATCGGAAGATCTATACCTGAATCTTTAGGGAAGAATCAGTCAGCCATTCACTGGGATATGCTTTGTGATATGAAAAAGGGTGGAGAAATTTACGCAGATGGCAAAATGATTTATAAAGATGGTAAGTTTTTAATATAAAAAATACTAAATTTTATCTAAAGAATAATTCCTTCCAACTAAGGAGTAAAAGTTGTTACCAGCATTTTACAAATAAGCGAACCCTTTACCCGGAAAAATAATTGACTTCCCTTTATGTCATTCCCGCTTCCCTAAAACAGGGGACGGTTCTTTGTTTGACGATCCCCCGTTACCGTTAGCAAGATTTAGGGTAATAGGGCTGTCCCTGTTACCCTTGGACAAAACTCTGGAGAGTTTGATACAAAAACAGGGCAAGTTAAAAAGTTGATTTACTATATAACTTACCCTATTTTTGTATTATTATTTTATCTCTATTCAATTTTTCCCCAGCTCTATCTTCATCCCAGTCAATTCTTTCTGCACCTCCGAAAAGTGCAGAGAATAATACTCCCGATTCTGCTGATTTAAATTGGTGATAGTATTGTGTATCTCCTTGGTATTCTCCAGGACCTGCCGATACCCCTCTTTCTGGGCAACTACTATCTCCTGCATAAATTTATCTATTCGAAAGATTAAGAGTATCGATAAGGCGATAGGGAACCCCTGATTGGCAATGATGTCCACTTGTCGAGAACTATGCCTCTGTAAAAAAGTAAAAGTTAAAAAAAAATTAAAAAAGTTTCAAAAAAAAGAAGGATTTCCGAAAATTACGTCGTATATAGCATATAGAAAGATGTAAATAATGCGTCATAATATTTAAAATGTTGCAATAAATACATCATACAATATAAATTTAAGATTAATAATTATATTATAAAGCGATTAAAAGCTTAAGAAAGACGAGTGTTTATTTTTTTTAATAGGAGAGGACTAATTTGGTGCTTGTTGCCTAAAAAATTTAAAAATAATGACTTACTGTTAAAGGGGGTTGATGGAGCAAATGGTAGAGCGAGGAGAAGATTTTATAAAAAAAGTTAAAGAAAATAATAATAAATTAAACTCTAGGCAGAAAAAGATAATTAAATTCATATTAGAAAATTATACTGAAGTAGGTTTTATGTCAGCATCTAAAATTGCTCAAAAGGTAGATACCAGCCAATCAACTATTTTACGATTAGCTAGTGCACTTGGTTATGATGGTTTTGGTGGAATGCAATCAGATATTCAAGCTATGATAAGAAGAAAGATTACTTCGGCAACATTTGTTGATGAAATGGAGACTTCTTATGTGGATTCTAATATAAAGAACATTAACCAATACGAGTCTCTATATAGTCGTGTTATTCAAATAGATTTGGAAAATATCAAAAATATTAAAAGAAATATAGATGTTACAAGTTTAGTTAATGTAGTAGATAATATTTTGAGGGCAAAGAATATTTATATATTAGGCTTAAGAAGTTCTGCTTCTTTGGCTTCATTCTTTGGTTTTTCTTTAAATTTAATATTAAATAATAATGTAAAAATATTAGACAATAAAATTTGTAATTTAGTTGATCAAACATTATCAATTTCAAAGAGGGATATTTTAATTAGCTTTTGCTTTGCTAGATACACCAAAGAAACAGTAAAAATGATGGAATTTGCGAAAAAGAAGGGAGCAAAAACGATAGTTTTTGCAGATGATATATTAACTCCCTTTAGTGAAATTTGTGATCTTTTGATACCAGTTAATGTTAACTCCGCGGGATATGTAGGATCTTATGTTGGGCCGTTAAGTTTAGTAAATTTTTTACTTGCTCTTACTGCGTTTAAAATGGGAAAGAATGCAATTACAAGGTTAAAAGAAGTTGAGAAGTATTTTAAGGAATATGATGTTTTTTATTCTGAATAATTGAGTCAAAATAGTTTTTTATATTACAAATATAATAAGTAGGAAGGAGAGCACAAGATATGCAAAAAGTTTCTTTGTTATTTTTAAATCAAGAAGAGGTAATTAAGTGTGGTGGATTTGACATGTCGAAGATTTTACCAGACATTGAAAAATTTTTTTCTTTAGAAGCAACGGGAGAAGTAATTTTCCCAAGTAAAACGGTGCTAAGGTGGGGAGATGTTAAATCAGAAGAGACAAAAGGACGTATAAACTGTATGCCTGCTTATGTTGGGGGAGATGTAAATATGCCTGGAATCAAATGGATTGGTAGTGCTCCTTTGAATCCTTCAAAATATAATCTTCCCCGAGCTTCAGCATTAACCATATTAAATGATCCCGACAATCTTTTTCCCGTAGCAGTAATGGATGGAACTCTTATCAGTGCTATGCGGACTGGGGCAGTTACAGGGGTAGGAGCAAAGTATTTAGCGCGAAGTAATTCAGAGATTGTAGGACTTATTGGAGCAGGAGTGCAAAATAGGACTCAACTTATGGCTTTAAATGAAGTTTTAGAGGGTTTAAAAAAAGTAATTATTTATGACAAAGATAAACAAAGAGCATTTATTTGGGCTAAAGATATGAGTGAAAAATTAAAATTAAATATTGCAGTAGGAGATACTATACAGAAAACCATAGAAAATGCAGATATAGTTGTAACTGCTACTACTTCTGTAAATCCAGTTATAAAAGAAGATTGGTTTAAAGAAGGAGTCTTTTACTCGCAAGTTGGAGGAAATGAATGCGAAGCAGAAGCCATATTAAATTTTGATAAATTTGTAGTAGATAATTGGGAAGAAGTACTACATCGTGGCATATTTACTATCGCTCATATGTATAAAGATGGAAAGTTTAAAAAAGAAAATCTCCATTCAACCATAGGAGAAATAATAATTAAAAAGAAACCAGGAAGAGAAAATAAGAAAGAAAGAATATTATTTTCTCCAATTGGAATGGGAGCTGAGGATGTCATGGTTGCTTCAAGAATATATAGAGAAGCAATAAAAAATGGTATAGGAACAAAATTTGATCTATGGCAAGAGCCCTTTACTTGGTAATTTTCCTAAATTTAGAAATTAGTATTAATAAATATGTTTAAGGCCAGGTAAGTGAGAGGACATATCTTTAAAAAAATCTAAAAAAGGAGGAGGTTTATTAGAAGAAAATTAATGTGAATAAGAATCTGATTACAAGTAAAATATTTAAATTAAAAGGAGAAAAAATTAGAATGAAATTTAAAAAAATAGAAATCGTAACATTAGTATTGGTTTTGATCTTAATCCTAAGTTGCTCAAATATTTTTGCTGCTGGTGTAGAAAGATTTAGTTTAGCAACAGGTGGAGTTGCGGGAACATATTATCCTATTGGTGGAGCTATAGCAAATATAATTACTAAATTTGTTCCAGGGGTAGAATTAACTGCTGAGAGCACAGGAGCTTCTGTTGCAAATTTAAAGATGGCAGGACAAGGTGAAGTAGATTTTTTAATGGGAGCATCTAATACTACTTTTGCCGCCTTTTCTGGAGAGGACCCATTTAATGAATCCGTAAACAATATAAGAGGTATCACAGCTTTATATCCTGAAACATTCCAATTTATTGTGAGAAAAGATTCTGGCATAAAAAGCTTTAGTGATTTAAAAGGAAAAAGGGTTGTAGTCGGGGCGCCTGGTAGCGGAACTGAACGAACCGCAAACTTAGTATTAAATATGTATGGAATTACATATGATGATCTTACGCCGGAGTTTTTATCTTTTGCTGAAGGAGTTACAACTTTAAAAGATAGAACTGTAGACTGTGCAATTGTTGGTGCAGGGGTCCCTACTGCTGCAGTAATAGATGCCGCTGCTTCAATGGATATTTCTTTGATACCGATTGATAAAGAGATATATGAAAAATATTCAAAAGATTATCCATTTTTAGGAAGTAATATCATTACAGCTGGTCTATATAATGGTGTTAATGAGGATGTATTTACTGTTGCCTCTCCTGCTCTTCTATCTGTTCGCGAAGATATAAGTGAAGATGTTGTTTATGAAGTAACTAAGGCAATCTTTGAACATTTAGATATTCTTGCAGAAACTCATGCGCAAGGTAAAAATATCAAGTTAGAGACTGCACTAAATGGGATGAGTATACCTTTACACCCAGGTGCCGAAAAATATTACAAAGAAGTGGGTCTTCTGAAATAACTAGCATAAAATAAAGCATAGTTTTTTTAAAAAATACAGCAGAGAAAGTAAGGCTTTCTTTATTGAAAAGAAAGCCTTACTTTTAAAGTTAGGAAGATGATTATACTGAGAAGTAATTATAAATCGAAATTATTTTTTATAGTAACATTATTTATTTTATTTTTTATTATCCTTAATATTCCAAATGTGCGTGTTTTAGAAATTAAAAATATTAACAAAAATGAGATATTATTCCAAGAGAAAATATTTCCGGGATACACTTTTGCAACCAAAATAAGTCATTCTGTTCAATTAACTCCGGTATTAGAATTTTTTAAAATAGATAAAAACCATAATATATTACTTACTAAAACAATTGTGAAAGACTTGGGTTGGGGAATGCCAAGCACCCCAGAAGGTGATTTTAGTTATCAAAATGGTGAGATGGTTATTGAAAATATAGATAGAAAAATACCTAGTTTTATATTCCGGGTAAGTTATATTTCAAAGTCGGAATTAATATTAAGGGGCAGAGCGTATGATTTAAGATTTTTAGTTGATGATAGTGATGCGTTGGAAATCAATAGTAAAAAAATTTCGATAATAAGTAGGATTTGTTTTCTTTTAAGGAAAAAATGATTAAGGAGATTGAAGATGGCTGAAGAAGAATTAGTTAACAAGAACAACCAGAATGATGATCAACCATTTAGCAGAAGAAGAAGATTAATAGGGAAAGGCGCACTGATAGTTACTATAATAGCTGTTGCAATGTCTGTTTTCCAATTTTATTCTGCAGGATTTAGGATGTTACCCGCAATGCAACATAGGGCTATTCATCTTTCTTTTGCATTAGTGTTAACTTTTTTACTATATCCTCGGTCTAAATTACAAACTAAAAAAATTTCGATAATTGATTATTTGTTAGTATTATTAAGCATATCAATTGGTTTGTATTTATTTATAGAATATATGCATTTAATATATAGAGCTGGTGATCCTATTTTTTTAGATTTGGTAATGGGGTTTATTGCAATAGTTTTAGTTTTAGAAGCAACCCGCAGGGTTATGGGTTGGCCAATGGTAATAGTTGCTTTAGTATTTTTGTTATATGCTTATTTTGGTCCTTATATGCCCGCGGGACTAGCCCATAAAGGTTATAAATTAAAAAGAATTATTGACCATATGTATTTAACAAATCAAGGATTATACGGAGTAGCTATCTATGTATCCTCTACCTTTGTTTATACTTTTGTTTTATTTGGAGCTTTATTAGAGGCAACAGGAGGATCAAAGTTTTTTATAGATTTTGCTTTTGCTTTAACTGGTAAATCTCGAGGAGGACCTGCTAAGGCTGCAGTTTTATCCAGCGGTTTGATGGGAATGATCTCAGGAAGTTCTTTTGCTAATGTTATTGGAACAGGAACTTTTACCATACCTTTAATGAAAAAAGTGGGATATCCTCCTGAGTTTGCAGGTGGAGTCGAAGCAGCTGCTTCGGCAGGTGGACAGATTGCTCCTCCGGTTATGGGGGCTGCTGCCTTTATAATGGCGGAAATGCTTGGGATTTCTTATGGTAAATTAATAATTTATGCTGCACTTCCAGCATTATTATATTTTCTTGCAGTGGGAGTTATGGTGGATTTTAGGGCAGGTAAATTAGGGATAACCGGAGTACCTAAAGAAAAGTTACCTAAATTAATACCGATATTAAAAAGAGGTGGACATTTAATACTTCCTCCTATAGCGATAATCTATTTCTTAATTGCAGGATATAGTCCTATTAAAGCTTCTTTTTATGCGATTGTAGTTACTATTATAATAAGTATGATTAGTAAAGAAACAAGATTAACACCAAAAAAATTGCTTATAGCGTTTGAAAAAGGCGCGACTAATGCGTTAAGCATAATAGCTGCTTGTGCTACAGCGGGTATTATAGTAGGAGTCGTCACGTTAACTGGCTTAGGCTTGAAATTTGCCAGCTTAATTGTTGATTTATCTTCTGGAAACCTTATTTTGGGCTTATTTTTAACTATGATTGCCTGTATAATATTTGGAATGGGAATGCCTACTACTGCTTTATATGTAATTTTAGCAACATTAGTAGCTCCGGCTTTAGTAAAGATGGGAGTTATTCCTATTGCAGCACATCTTTTCATATTTTATTTTGGTGTTTTTGCTGCTCTTACTCCCCCAGTTGCCCTAAGCTCTTATCTAGCGGCATCGATTGCTAAAGCAGATGGAGTGAAAACAGCATTCACAGGATTAAAGCTTGCCTTGGCTGCTTTTATAATGCCTTATATATTTGCTTTATCCCCTTCGTTGTTATTAATTGATACTTCTATTGGAGAAGTTATTTGGATATTGATTACTTCTGTGTTGGGAATATTAAGTTTTGCAGGAAGTTTGGAAGGGTACTTTGTTATAGAAAATATAAACATTCAAACACGCATAATTTTAGCCTTGTCTTCATTGTGCCTAATTGTGCCTAATTTTACAAGCGATTTGCTGGGTCTTGCCGGAATGGGAACCGTTGTTGCATTTATGATACTTAAAAACAAGAGAAAAAAGATAGGAGAAATAATTACATGAAAATAACAATAATTGGGGCAGGTAATGGCGGATTAGCAATTGCTTCACATTTAGCTTTTAAGGGACACAAGGTCAATTTATATAGTATATTTCAAGAAGAATTAGAACCAATTATTAAAAAAAGAGGGATAGAATTAGAAGGTGTAGAGGAAAAAGGTTTTGCTATCTTGGATAAAGTAACTAATGATATCAAATTGGCTATTAACGGTGCTGACCTTATAATGATTGTAACCCCTGCTAATGCACATGCAAAAATAGCCAGAGATTGTGCACCTTATTTAAAGGATAATCAAGTAGTGATATTGAATCCAGGCAGAACGGGAGGAGCACTTGAGTTCAGTAAAATATTAATAGAAGAAAAAATAAAAAATAAACCCATTATAGGAGAAGCACAGACTTTGATTTATGCTTGTAGGAAAATTAGTCCTACAAAAGCCGTAATCTATGGTGTAAAAAAATCACTTTCTGTTGCTTCATTTCCAGCAAAAAACATAGAGAGACTTATAAAAGTATTAAATAAAGCTTATCCTCAATTTGTTCCAGCAGTAAATGTATTAGAGACTAGCTTAAATAATATTGGGGCAATTTTTCATCCTGCGCCAACCATTTTAAACAGTGCAAGGATTGAATCTGGAGAAAAGTTTGATTATTATCATGAAGGAATAACTCCCGTAGTCGCTACTGTTTTAGAGAATATTGATAAAGAAAGATTAGAAGTTGCGAAAGCTCTTAAAGTAAAAACACAATCTGCAATAGAGTTTTTAAAAGAATCTTACGAAGTAAAAGCTGATTCATTATATCAAGCTATTCAAAATAATATAGCTTATAAAGGAGTAAAAGCTCCGACAGCAATAAATAATAGATATTTAACTGAAGACATTCCAATGAGTTTAGTTCCGATTGCGTCGATAGGACATCAATTAGGTATTTCTACACCTAATATAGATTCTATTATAAAAATTGGTTCAACAATGTTAAATATGGATTTTTGGGAATCAGGAAGGACAGTAGATAAATTAGGATTAAATGGTTTAAATTCTGATGAAATAATAAATTTAGTAAATGGATAACTATTAAGAGATTATTAAAACATAAAACAGTAATAAAACAGGGGACGTTAAAACAGGGGACGGTTCTTTGTTTGACGATCCCCTATTACCGTTAGCAAGATTTAGGGTAATAGGGCTGTCCCTGTTACCCTTGGACAAAACTCTGGAGAGTTTAACACAAAAACAGGGCAAGTTAAAAAGTTGATTTACTATATAACTTACCCTATTTTTGTATTATTATTTTATCTCTATTCAATTTTTCCCCAGCTCTA
>ASPC01000008.1 GCA_000405345.1 Atribacteria bacterium SCGC AAA255-N14 | reverse complement strand
AGCGTTTTACTTTTGCTATTTAGTGTTTGGATCATTATGGAAACCCTCAAAATGCCAATGAAGGATACTTTTGGAGGCGTGCAAAATGTTTGGTATGTTTCTCCGGCATTATTTCCTTTAATTATCAGTATTTTTATTATGGTTTTAGGAGCAGTACTTTTAATTCATTCTATAAAAACTGGTGGAGCTAAATATTTTTTAGATAATTTTTCAGTTAGATATAAAGGGTTATCTGAAAAAAATATTAGATTTATTGGTATTTTATTAGCTTTATTTTCTTTTGTTTATTTAAATATTCCCCGAGTGGATTTTTTTATTTCCGTTACACTCTTTTTAACTTATTTCATATCTGTTTTTTATTTTGATGATAAAGATCTATTGAAAAAATTAACTTTGTTTTATTTTATCGGAAGTATAATTTTTATCATTCTTTTTGTATTTGGTATTTCCAAAATTCTTAATTCTTATTATAAATATTCTATAGACATTCTAGCATTATTTTTCTATGTAAGTTATGTAATTTATAATTGGGTAAATATAAAAAGTAGCAATATTTTTAAAAAAAGACTTATAGTTTCTTTAATGGTAGCTCTTATAGTTCCACTAATTCTTTGTCCAACTTTTAGGTATTTTTTATTGGTTCCGCTTCCTAAAGAGGGATTAATAATACAAATAATGCATAATATTTATTACCTGATAAAATAGTAGGTGTTAATATGTTTATTTTCGAACAGTTATCTATTTTTTTTCAACAAATATTTATTTTAATTGCTAATCCCATTAATGTATTAATCCTTTTTGGTGCGGTACTATTAGGAATTATCTTTGGAGCTATGCCCGGTTTGACTGCAACCCTTGGCGTGGCTTTACTTGCTACCTTAACCTATGGAATGGATACCAGTACTGCCATGGTAGCCCTATTGGCAATCTATGTGGGGGCAATATATGGTGGTTCCTATGCTTCTATTTTGATCAATATTCCCGGTACAGCGGCTGCAGCAGCTACTGCCTTAGATGGATACCCGTTAGCATGTCAGGGGAAAGCAGGAAAAGCATTAGGCCTTACAACCACTGCTTCTGCTATTGGTACTTTTATAGGCATGTTATTCGTCATAACCATGGCTCCCCTTATTTCAGCATTTGCCCTTAACTTTACTTCGTTTGAATTTTTCTTGTTGGCTTTCTTTGGAATTATTATTAGCGGGACTTTGACCAGTCATGACTTAGCGTATAAAGGTTGGATTGCCGGTTTTTTAGGTTTATTTATGGCTTGTGTGGGGAGAGATCAGCTTCAGTTTTATCCTCGATTTACCTTTGGACTTTATGAATTAGACGGGGGGCTTGAAGTTGTACCGGTTCTTATCGGCGCTTTTGGTATTCCTCAGATTATTCAAGTGTTAAAGGATAAAGTGGTATGCGGAGAAGCAAAACGGTTTCAAAGGATTCTGCCAGAATTTACTGAAATTTTTCATCATTTTACAGATATTATACGTTCGTCTTTAATTGGAGTAGGGATTGGAGCAATTCCTGGGATAGGGGAAGATATTGCCGGTTGGGTATCTTATGGGGCGGCTAAAAATTCTTCTAAACATCCTGAGAGGTTTGGAAAAGGTGAGGTCTCGGGAGTAATATCTGCTGAAACTGCTAACAATGCTTGTATTGGAGGAGCTATGATACCTCTTTTGAGTCTTGGCGTCCCTGGCAGTCCTCCTGCAGCCATGC
The DNA here is from genome assembly GCA_000405345.1 of Atribacteria bacterium SCGC AAA255-N14. The sequence continues at coordinate 25,998 of ASPC01000008.1, read as the reverse complement.
TTTTAGGAGCATTAATGCTTCATGGGATTCAACCTGGTCCCATGCTGACTTTTGATCATCCGCTTTTTATATTTCAAGTTGCAGCCATACTTTTATTAGCTTCCTTTGCAATGTGGATAACAGGTATGTTGTTAGTAAAACAAGTCATTAAGGTTTTAAGAATTCCACCTCCTATTTTTATGCCCATTATCGCTGTACTATGTATAATAGGTTCATATTCTTTAGGTTTACGAATTTTTAATCTCTATTTGATGGTTCCTGTAGGAATCTTAGCTTACTTCTTAACTGAAATGGAATATCCTATCGCGCCTTTAGTTATCGGAGTTATTTTAGGACCCATGGCTGATGCAAATTTAAGAAGAGCCTTAATGGTTTCTAAAGGAAGTTTTTTACCCATGTTTACAAGACCGGTATGTTTAATTTTAGTTTTAGTCATTTTACTTATGGTAGTTAGTCAGATTTCATGGTTTAAAATTTTTACTAAAAGAATATCAAATAAAATGTTTTCGAGAAAAATAAGTAAGAATATTTCTTAGTAAAATATTCTATGCTATAAGAAAGTGAAGATATAATTTATGAATAAAAAAATTATTTTAGCTTTGGCTCCAACCGGCGGGTGGGGAAAAGATTATAATAATCCTCTTGAACCGGAAGAAATAGCCAAGCAAGTTATTGCATCTATCAATACAGCTTTAATATCATCCGGTGCATCCGCTTTTATTGCAAAGCCAATAGCCTGTGAAATAGGTAAATACTCTGAAAGTCCGGGATAAGAATCAAAAGCAGAAGGTAAAGTTTCTCCAGCCAAAACAAATGATTCAGGAATTAATACTGCCAAGGGTCTTAATTTCCCACCACGGATTAATTGAGCTTGTTCTGCAACTGAGGTAACTACTACAGAAACTTCACCAGTCATAGCAGCATTCTGGGCAGGAGCAGACCCTGTATAAGGAATATAATTAAATTTCGCACCTGAACCATCTTCCAATGCAAGAAGATTTAAATGGTGTATAGAGCCAGCAGCACTTGCACCTGCCCTGATCGTTCCAGGATCAGTTTTAGCACCTTCAATTAAATCTTTTAATGTCATATAGGGAGTATTCGCAGAAACAGAAACAACATCTGGTGAGCCACCAATGATAAAATATTCCCAGACGTTCATTCTTTTATCAAAACCTCCCTGTACTCCAGCAGTTACGCAAGACTCGGAAAGGCCACAAAGAGTATAACCATCAGAAGGTTGTGAATAAGCATAATTCATCCCTACAGAACCACCTGCTCCACCGGTTTTATTGACAACATTAACATTCACGCCTAATATTTTAGCCATTTCCGCCATAACTACCCGATTACAAGCATCCGTTCCACCTCCGGCGCTCCATACTAATACATTGGTAATATTCCTATCAGGATAGGAAGCACTTGCAAAAAGCATAAAACTCATACAAACACATAATGTAACTACAATCAATAAAAATAATTTTTTCATAATAATCCTCCAATAATTTTTTATAAACTTTCTTTCTTATTTATCATTGTAATACATCTTTTTTATCGTCTTTTTTTATCCCCCCCTTTATCCTTTTTTCTTAATACTAATCTTGGAGAAAAATAATTTTAAAGCTAATTACATTTTCGAGGAAAATTTATTTTAATTTTAGGTTATTTTTATAGATATTGTATACAATATATGTATAACATATTTTTTTTAACCTGTCAATAAAAAGAGCACTAATAAAAACCCCAAAGGCAAGAAAAATTTATTTATATTTGTAGGTTTTTTGATAATCATTAATAGATAAGAAATATAGGGGCTTAAGGGAAAATGTGAAACGATGTTTATGTTGTACTCTTTTAAGTCAAGGTATAATCTATCCCTTGATACCCGATCGGGTAAGACTCTTTACAAAAATAGATTGAAGTACAAAAAATACTATTAAGGTAGGTATTACTGCGGAAACGGTTCCGGCCATGATCACTCCCCAGTCACTTGCTGCTTCAGAGTCAATCAGCATCTTTACTCCAACCTGAACGGTCTTCATTTTATCTTCCATGGTAATGATAAGAGGCCAGAGGTAAAGATTCCAGGCATAAATAAAATTAATAATTGATACACCGCCAAGCATAGCTTTGGAAAGAGGGAGTAAAATTTTTAGAAAATATGCCATTGGTCCAGCACCGTCAATTCTTGCTGAATCCTCAAGTTCTTTGGGAATCATCATAAAATGCTGTCGCAGCAAAAAAGTATTGGTAGCACTTGCCATGAAAGGAATAGTCAAAGCCCAGTAAGTATTGACCCATCCAAACTTTACCATTAGGGAAAATAGGGGTACAATCATAATTATTTCAGCTGGTAAAAATAAGGTAGCAAACAGAAAAGCAAAGGAAAAACTTTTGCCAAAAAATTTAAAATTGGCATAGGCGTATCCAGCGAGAGCACCGGTTATCAGTTTCCCAGCGGTAATCATCACTGCTACTATGGCACTATTCAGAAATAGCCTGAAAAATGGGACCCTTTGAAAGGCGGTAACATAATTTTGTAAGTGGAGTCCTCGAGGAAGAATCTTCGGGGGGAAGGAAAAAACAACATGGGGAGGCTGTATACTCATAGTTAATGCAAGTATTAACGGTAATATAAATACCAGAGAAACAATGATTAATATTGCTTCGGATATAATTACATCTGTTCGTTTTTGAGTAGATATTTTCATCTGTTCTCTCCTTATTGGTAGTGAACACGCCGTTCGCCGAATTTAAAATAGATCGAGGTAACCACTATCATTATAGCAATCAGGATTACGCTTTGAGCTGAAGCAATCCCTGGTTTTTGGAAGTAAAAAGCATCCAAATAAAGTCTATAAATCATATTGGTAGTATATTGACCTGGTCCTCCCTTAGTCATGACATCGATAATAGCAAAAGAGGAAAACATCATAGTCACTATATTCATAATTACCAGATAAAAAGTAATGGGAGAAACCATGGGGAAAATTATTTTCCAGGTCCTGTTTAAAGGGCTGGCTCCTTCAATAGTAGCTGATTCTATGATCTCTTCCGGTACATCCTGAATGCTGGCAATGTAAAATATCATATTAAAAGGTAATGTTTTCCATACCGAAGCAAATACTACAGCATAAAAAGCATAGGGTTTAGAGGTCAGCCATTCCACTTGAACACCAAAAAGAACCTGAAAGAAATAGCTTACGTGGCCTACTATTGGATTTAACAAAAAAGTCCACAAAGCTCCGGCGATAGCCGGAGAAATAGCATAAGGAACAAAAATCAAAGTTCTAAATAGTTTTACTCCGGGAATCTTCTTAACCAGAAGAAGAGCAATTAAAAAGGAGAAAATAATAGCAATGCCCACTGTAACTGTAACATATAGAATGGTAAATCTTACTGAGTAGAGGTACTCAGCATTAGAAAAAAGTTTTAAAAAATTAGTTAAGCCTATATAACTCGTTCCTCTGCCAAAGGGTAGTATTCTTTGCATGCTCGCCATTATCGAATACTCGGCAGGTACGTAAATAAATAATACGATTATTATAAAAGTGGGGATCAACAATAAATATGGAGTCCATTTTCGCATTAATATGTCCTCGATAGTTAAAATAAATAAATATTGATAAATTAATGGTAGGGGAGGCGGTAAAGGTTTTACCGCCTCCAAAGAAATTAAATATTACAATCCTTCATAGTTTCTAATCGCTTCAGTTGCTGCTTTTTCTGCAGCAGCTAAGGCTTCCGCAGGGGTCAAACTACCCGAAAGCATCTTTTCCACATTTGATGCAACAATAGATCTCATCTCAGCAAAAGCACCAATAATTGCTCCATTGGTGTTGTAATTCTGAGTGGAAAGGAGAAGCTGTAAAATTGCAGTCAGATTATGTGGAGACTCGGAATAATAACCCTGAGCCAAGAGGTCTTCTATAGCATTTTTTGTTACAGGGAAGTAGCCGGTTCCTGTATGCCATTTTATCTGTTGCGGGGATTCGGCCATATATTTTACGAATTTCCAGGCTGCATCAGTCTCATTTTTAGGATGACCGTCAATAAGCCAGAGACTACCTCCGCCAATGACTACTCCGCCAGCTTCAGCATCAGCCGGAGCAGGAATAAACGCACTGCCTAACTCAAAATTATTTTCTTGGGCAGATTTGACCATCAAGGCAACATCAGATGTTGAGGTAATTAACATGGCCACCTTTTGAGATATAAAGAGATTTCTCGCTCCGGTCCAATCTTCAAGCTTGGTATTTACCATATATCCATTTTTAGTCAGGTCATTCCAGAAAGTAAATACTTTCAAGCCGGCATCTGAATTAAATATGGCTTTGGTAGGTCTTCCGGTTCTGCCATTATCGTTATCAACCAAAGGAGCATTTTGAGCAGCCATAAATTGTTCAAAGAACCAACAGTTAAGACTCCAACAAACAGCAGCCTGAGCTACATTTCCTTTATCATCTTTTGTGGTAAGTTTTTCCGCAATTTCAAGTAGTTCTTCATAGGTTTTAGGTGGTTTATTGGGATCCAAACCTGCTTTTTCAAATAGAGTTTTATTGTAGAACATAATAGCATTAGAAGAATTAAAAGGCATACAGTAAAGTTTTCCGTTTACTCTGTAATAATCAAGTACCTGGGGCATAAATGCTCCGATATCGAAGGTTGGGTCTGCATCAATTAAATCCTGCATGACCACACCAACTTCTCCGTCAATTAGCATCTGGGTAGCAATGTCATATCCTTGTACTACATGAGGAGCAATGTTTGATTGAACGGCGACATTAAGTTTATTAATGGTATCACCATAACTTCCAGTATATTGTACTTCTATCTCAATGTCTGGATTTAGAGCCATGAAATCATTGGCCATTTCTTGAAGTAGTTCGATTCTCCATCCGCCCATTGCATGCCAGAACTGAACATTAATCTTATCAGCAGCCATTGCAGCTGAACCAGCTAATAATACCACAATTAAAAGTGTAACAAAGATTATCTTTTTCATTTTTTTTCTCCTAAAATATTTTTTAACATTAAACAATTTTAGCAAGCAATCCTTGTGTTAGCTTATTGAAGTTAAAATTCACCTCCTCTCCAACTTAGAGAATTAATCTAAGACAGTATGACTGTTCCGATCGATGAAAATATTTATTAAGAAAAATAAGGCCTATTTAATATTTAGAAAATTATTTCGGCATATTAAATAGGCTTTTCTCTTTGTCTCTAGCCACATTTTAAATTCATTTAACCTATTTTTTACTTCTTAATTCGGCTATCCTATTCTAACGAGATTCATTTTTATTGTCAATTAAAATGTTGCATTGCGTCTTACTTAGAGCAAAATGGCTACATTTATTTTTCCTGTCTCTCCTAGCTCATTTGAGACAATCTCACATTTAGTTCTGAAAAGACAGGCAATCTCTCCGGGTACTTCCGACCTGTATTCGGTCAAGGCATAATAATTTGCCTGGCCTTTGGCAATTACCAGATCAACAGTCTGAAGTTCCCGTTTTAATTGGTCAGACATTTCATGAAGAGAAATACCCAGTGTGTCGGGTCCGGCTAAAATAATTTTTGAAGCAGCCTCTTGGAGGCCTACCGTTTCTCCGTCTTCTATCGTAGCATCACTGGTTATAGGCCCTCCTCTTAAGACAGAAGTAATTGAAGCTCCATATCTTCTAAGCTCTTTTATCAAAAGCTTATCAAAAGCAATTTCACCGACATTATCATGGATATAAAGTATTTTGAGCGAGCTTTTAGCTATTTGAAGGATTTCAGCTATCTGGTCAATTTTTAATCCCTCTGAAAGGCAGGCCCGAAGCTCCTCTATGATTTTAGCCATCTGGAAACCATAACCAGTTCCTACTGTCCGAAAATCCAAATGATTGCTAGCAATAGTCCAATTAACCAAAAATGAAAATCTTTCCGATTCCTCCAGCCCCTCTGCTTCCAAATTGATCTTTGCTGCCATTTCTATGCCCAGCTGATTACACTTATCTCTTCTTTCTTTAAAAGGAATTTCTATCCCTGATATCCTCTTTAAGATTCTATGGACTTCGGTAATAAAGTAAGAAGGAATTTTTTCTGTAGAAAACTCCCGAGCTAAGAATTGAAAAGATTCCCTTAATATCTCCTGTTTAGTTTTTTCCTCTAAAGGGATTAACTGTAAAGCACCACACAAATCATCTATGATACAGCCTGCACAGTTCAAATGTGACCGCATTGGATAGATATTCCTCCCTGTTCTTTTTATTCTTTTTATTTAGCTGTCTGCATGGCAATTCCTTCAACAAAGCTTTTCCGCAAAACTAAAAGGACTATAAGCGGAGGCAGCATAGCTATCACCGTGGCGGCCATAATGATATTCCACTCAGGGGCTATCTGTTCACTGGCCAGGAGCATTTTGATACCAATTTGTATAACCCGCATTTCAGAGGTAGTGGTGACAATTAAGGGCCATAGATACTGACTCCACATGAAGATGAATTCTATAACAAATAGTGCAGCAATGTTAGTCTTGGAGATAGGAATTAAAATTTGCCAGAAATATCGCATGGGGCCTGCTCCATCAACCCGGGCAGCGTCTGGAAGGTCTGCAGGCACAGTCATATAAAACTGCCGAAAAAGAAGTAGTCCGGTTGTGCTGGCAAAAAACGGTACCATCAAAGCATAGTAAGAATTTATCCAGTTGAAGCTGGCCATTAATTGATAAGTTGGAATAATACGGACGGGGAGGGGAAGCATTTGGGTGATCATACACATAGAGAATAAGAGACCTTGACCGCGAAATTTAAAGTGGGTATAGGCGAAGGCAGCTAGTAATGCCAGGATAGTCTTCACTATTGCTACTACTACTGAAATCAAAGTACTATTAAAAAAGAGCCGCCCTATATTAACTCGTTCCCAGGCTTCTTTTAAATTGTTCATAAATTGGTTTCCCGGTAAAAGTTTTGGCGGGTATTGGTAGGATTCCTGTAAACTTAAGGTGCTGGTAACCAAAGCGAAAAATACCGGAAAAGCCAGGATGATAACCAATAAAATAAGTATGGCATGAATAAAAATTTCGTGTCGAGTTTTTCTTGTCATAAAATATTACCTCACCGAGAATAAATAGCTTTTCTGGTAACTATTCTCAATTGAATAATAGCTACCACAGAAATTACAAAAAAGATTATAAAGGATTGGGCTGAAGCAGATCCGGTATTCAGATGAATAAAACCATCACGATATAACTTGTAAACCAAAATTTCTGTTGCATTTCCCGGTCCACCATGTGTCATAATATCAATCAACCCAAAAACCTGGAAAAAAGCATAAAGCATATTAACAAATAATAAAAAGCTGGTAGTCGGGGAAAGCAGGGGAAAAGTGATACGCCAAAATGATTTCCAGGGGTTTGCGCCATCTATCTGGGCGGCTTCTAAAAATTCATCCGGCACGTTTTGCAATCCTGCCAGAAAAAAAATAATATTATAACCCAACATCTTCCAGGTAGCAGCAGCAGCGACGATAAATAACGCTAACTGGCCGTTGGTCATCCAATTTAAGGTATATCCGCCAGAGATTTTAGAAATAATATAAGGGATGAGGCCGGTAGAAGGTGCAAACATTGAAGCCCAAATAACCCCAGCTATGGTTGGAGAGATGGCGTAAGTCCAGATAAGAGCGACTTGATAAAAACCCACTCCTCTGATCTTCTGGTTAAGTAATTGAGCAATGGCCAGTGCAATAGAAAGCCCGACAATGATAACAAAAGCTGCGAACTTAAAAGTAACCACGGCACTGTTCAGATAGTCTGGGGAAGAAAATAAACGGATATAATTGCGAAGCCCAACAAAGATAGTGTTCGTACCGAAGGTGGTTGATACAAAAAAAGATGTATATACACTTTGAATAAAAGGACCGATCAAAAAAATTATAATTACCGCAATAGAAGGAGTAATAAGTATATAAGGTAAAAATTTGTGTCCGGGAAATTTATCTTCGTTCATTCTTTCTCCTTTTGGTACATCAGGAGTTTAAAAAACTACGGGAACAAGCATTAAACTTGCTCCCGTAGTACGGTATACTTTTATTTGCCGTGTAGTTCTAAGTAATCTTTTAATTTTAGGTTCATTTTTTCTGCCGCTTCATTTAAAGCATCTTTCGGAGAAAGTTGACCGGCAAGTGCTTTTTCTAAACCAGATACAAGATCTTCTCTCATGGCCACAAAAGGTCCTAAACGGACTCCGGTAGATGCTGCAGTATCCCGTTTACCGGAAAGGATCTGAAGGAAAGCAGTGAGGTAGGCTTGATCTTCCGAGAACCAACCCTCGTCTAATAAAGTTTTAAGTGCGGCTCCGCTCACCGGAAAGTATCCGGTACCTTTGTGCCACTGGATAGCAATATCTTTTTGGCCAAGATATTTAAGGAATTCCCAAACAGCGCGGAGTTCTTCTTCGCTTTGTCCTTTGGTAACCCAAAGGCTTCCGCCTCCGATAATAGAGTTTCCTACCGGATATCCTTCGAAACGCGGATAGAAGCTGGTACCGACCTTAAATTCAGAAGCTTTAATAATGCCAGCCAGTGATGAAGTAGACTGAATAAGCATAGCGATCTGCCCAGAATTAAAAGCTGTGTTTGCCGAGTACTCTGCTCCACCAAAGATATAAATTCCCTTATCGTGCAGCCTTGTCCAGGTTTCGAATACCATCTGACCAAAATCATCATTAAAGACCACTTTTGTGGCTAATCCGGACCGTCCGTTATCATTGTCTGCGTAAAGATGGTCATGAATGGCAAGGACTTGTTCGAAGATCCAATCAGGCCAACCGGTGGAATAGACATGATCCACTACCCCGCTTGCCAGGAATTTTTCTCCATACTCTTCCATCTCTTTCCAGGTTGTAGGTGGTTTATTCGGGTCAAGTCCGGCTGCTTCGAAAAGGTCTTTGTTGTAGTAGAGCATGGCGGTAGATGAGTTGAAAGGCATAGACCAAAGGTTCCCATCTACAGAGTAGTAATTAGTAATGGGAATAACGTATTGGGCCCAATCCCAGGTTTCTCCCAACATTCCTGGAATTTCATAGACAGGAGTAATAGCATTACTATCAATCATGGTCTGGGTACCTACTTCATAACTCTGGACGATGTTTGGTCCTGTTTTACTAGGGTATGCCGCAACATATTTCGTTAGTGTTTCCGCATAGGAGCCAGTAAATAGCGGCTTAACTTCAAATTCGGGATGGGTGGCATTAAAACCTTCAATAATAGACTCTAATACCCCAAGACGCGACCCGCTCATGGCATGCCAGAAAGTGATAGTTACCGGTTGTGCCAGAGCAGTTCCCACTGACAACAATAAACACAAAGCCAAAACTAAAACAATCAAAAAACTTTTTCTTAAATTCATGGTTAGATTATTACCTCCTTAAAAATTTTAAAACTTTATTGATTGATACACCTTTATTATTTCTATATATCACCCCCCATCTTAAATCAGTAGCTCGTACAGAATTGCTATTCCCTAAAAGCGTGCTAAGAGCGGAGGAATTGAATAACTCTATCAGCAAGTCAGTAAACGCCCACCCACAGCATAAACAATATCGAACTGATAGGGTTCTTCCTCAAGAATCCAACACTATTCTGGTAGTTAGTCAGCGTAGAATTTGTAGTATGCCAGGTTATTTTAATTATAAACTAATTGCTGCTGCATTTAAAGAAAAAATACTATTTTGTTTAATTAAAACTACCATAATTCTTTTTTACTGGTAGATACTGCCATAACTCCTTTTCGAAGCAATTCCTCTATTTCGCTTTTATTAGAAATCAGGCCGCCGGCAATAACCGGACAGAGTAAATCTTTGTAAATGTTCTCTATAAAATAAGGAGCAGCTATCCCGGGTAAAATTTCCACTGCATCGGGTTGATTGTGTTTTAATATCTGTTCCCCGGTCTTCAAAGCAGCGGAGTCGAGTAAAAAAAGACGCTGTACTGCAATAAGCCCTTCTTTTTTGGCTATATTGATCAGATTACTTTTGGTGGTAACAATCCCGTTACAAAGTTCTTTTTTGGCTAAATATATTATTCCTTCCTTGTCTCGACCGATTCCCCTAATAAGGTCCATATGTAAAAAAACCAGCTTGTTACGGTTTTTACATTCTTTCATAATCCGGGGAAGATTAAATATATCTCCATAGAGAATAAAAAGAGCAGTAACTTTGCTATTGAGAGCATATTTAAAATCTGAATCGTTTCTTATGGAGGCAATTACGGGGTGTTCTTTAAAACAGTCTCTGAGGTCTTGCATTTATAGTTTTTTCCTTAATATTATATTTTATATTAATATAAAATATTAATTGAAAAATTACTATAAAAATAATAACATATATAATCGGTTACTTCAAAATTAAATACAGTATCGAGTATATAGTATCGTGTATCGAGTTAAGAAAGAGAAGGAAATAAAGGAAAGTAGGGAAAAGATGTAAGCATAATCTTTAGGAATGCTGGTTAGAGTCAGCTCTCTTAATATTGCGGGTGGCAACCAGGCTTACGCCTGTTCCCATCAAATCATCTTTTATTATCTGACCTATTTTAACCGGGGCATTAACTTCAATTTCAGCAATTTCGGTCATAGCTTCTAATAATAATCTTTTGGGAATTGCTTTTTCCGTTTTTACCGACACTAAAGGTAATTCACCGCCAATTACTTTTACTGTGGTGGGTAAAATTCTTAGCGGATTAACAAATTCTTCTTCGGCATATTTAATTCCTTTAAGACAGGCATTCCCTATAATAGAGGTAATCTTTCCATCTTTACTCTGGATGGTCATCCTGCAACCTATGGGGCAGCTTACACATATTATCTTATTTTGTTCCATACCCTTTACTCCCTAATCCCTTTTAACAGAGATAGTTATATTTTTCAATTTATCTTCCAATAAAACTTCCGGCAAATAGACACTCAACATCTCTCCCGGAGTCACAATCGCCTTTTTATAAGAGGCCATCATTTCCCCTTTATCATCCTTAAAGACAATCCTAACCTTCTCTGCCGGCTTTTTTACCCTCATAAATATTTTTATTTTCTTCCTCCCCGGAACAATAAAATCTATGTGTTGAGGGACTACATAAGCAATATTTTCACCGGGTACTATCTTTATAGGTTGGGAACGAAACTTTCTATTCCTTTTGAGGTATTCACCTACAGCTCTACCCACGATCTCTCCCTCTTCGGTAACAAAATCAGCCAGGTCATGGACATGCAGGACATTTCCACAAGCAAAAATTCCCTCAATCTCTGTCTCCCGGTTTTCATTTACTATGGGTCCTCTGGTTACCGGGTCTAATTTTATCCCTGCTTCTCCGGTTAGTTCATTTTCCGGAATTAAGCCGACAGATAACAGGATGGTATCACAGCTTATCTCTTCCTCGGTCCCGGGAATCGCCTGCAAATTTTTATCCACCCGAGCGACGATCACTCTTTTAACCCGCCTTTCCCCCTCAATCCGGGTAATAGTATGATTAAATTTTAAGGAGATATTAAAATCATCCAGACATTGAACCCTGTTTCTGATCAGTCCGGTAGAAAAAGGCATAATTTCCAGGACTGCCTTAACCCTCGCTCCTTCTAAAGTCATCCTGCGGGCCATAATCATCCCGATATCCCCCGAACCCAGAACAACTACCTCACGACCCGGTATATATCCTTCAATATTAATATATCTCTGGGCAGTGCCGGCGGTAAATATTCCGGCAGGCCTGTTCCCGGGGATAGCAATAGCTTCCCGGGTTCTTTCCCGACACCCCATAGCCAGAACAACTGCTTTAGCCTGAATATGCAATAAACCATCATTTCTGTTCATGGCTATAATCCGTTTATCGGGGGTTACCTTTATCACCATCGTCTCGGTCTTTACATCAATCTGGCTATCATTAAGTTTGGCAATAAATCTCTCTGCATATTCCGGTCCGGTCAGTTCTTCCTTAAAATATTGCACCCCAAATCCGTTATGTATACACTGGGGAAGGATTCCTCCCAGATATTTATCTCTCTCTAATAGTAAAATATCTTTGACTGTGTTTCTTCTGGCTTCCAGGGCAACAGCCAGACCGGCCGGACCCCCTCCGATAATTACTAAATCATACTCTAACTTCATCTTTAAACTTAACTCCTGTTTCTTTGATCATATCTTTGGTCTTAGTCGTTAAAATTTCTGAACCAATTCCTTTTTTAGTTATTTTTAAAGGAGAAATCTTTAATTCTTCCGATAGAATTTTTAAAACCTTGGGACTGCAAAAACCTCCCTGACATCGGCCCATCCCTGCCCTGACCCTTCTTTTGATGGCATCCAGACTTCTGGCCGGTACCGGTTGATGGATTGCCCCGAGCATCTCTCCTTTACTTACTTTTTCACATCGGCAGATAATCTCTCCGTAATCAGCATCTTTTTCTACTATCTCCCGCCATTCGTCTGTCCTGTCTAAATAATCTGCAAATCTCGGCTGTTCAGGCAGGGTTTCTACAAAATCATCCTGGTAATTTAATTCCAACCGGGGAGAAATTTCTTGAGCCACCTCTTTTAAAATATTACTGACCATCTCGCCGATAGCTGGGGCAGAACTTAAGCCCGGTGATTCAATGCCTGCCACATTAATAAATCCTCTAACCTTTTTTGAAGCCTCAATAAAAAAATCATCTCCCCCTTCAATATCGCCTCTTAAACCGGCAAAAGAATTTATCAGGTCTTGATGGGGAAGATAAGGAATTAATTTTCTTGCTCCGGCATGCACTTCCTTTATCCCGGCCTTAGTAGTAGACAGGTCATCCTTTTCTTTTACCCGACAAGAGTTAGGCCCGATTAAGAGATTGCCATGAACAGTGGGGGCTACTAAAATTCCTTTGGACAGTTTAGTGGGGATAGGGAAAAGGATATGGTTAACCAGATTCCCCCATTGTTTATCAAATAGCTGGTATTCGCCCTTTAAGGGACTTATCTTAAAACTATCTCCGGCAGTTTTGGCTATCTCGTCAGCATATAACCCGGCGGCATTTATTACTGTTCTGGTTTCAATCAGGCCTCTGCTGGTAACCACGCCGCAAATCTGTCTTTCTTTGATTCTAATATCTTTTGCTTCGGTCTCCAACAATACTTTAACCCCGTTTGTCACTGCACTATCAGCCAGGGCGATAGTAAACTTATAAGGGGAAATAATCCCGGCAGAAGGAGCATAAAGGGCATATTTGGCCTGGGGATTTAAGTGAGGTTCCAATTCAAATAATTTATTACCGGCAATTATTTCTGAATTTTTAATCCCGTTCTTCACTCCATTTTTCTTTAATTCCCTTAATTTTTTCATATCTTGCTCATTGAAGCCCACCACCAAAGACCCTATCCTCTTAAAACGCACTTTCAAGTCCTGGCATAATTTATCAAACCTGGGATTGCTTTTTATATTTAATCGTCCTTTCAGGGTTTTAAAATCAGCGTTATATCCGGCATGGATAATCCCGGAATTACCCTTGCTGGTCCCCATAGCTATATCATCTTCTTTTTCTATAAGAATTATTTCCAGACTATATCTGGATAGCTCTCGGGCAATGCTTGTCCCGATTACTCCTCCTCCTATAATTACTACATCTGCTTTCATTGACATTCTCCTTGGCTGCATAATAAATAAAAAAACCATTTCATCAACCGACATATCTGACTAAAATCAGATAAAAGGGGTTAGCCCCTGGTTAATAAAATGGCTTTCTCTAAATCTCCACCACTTATTTATTCAATTTTTTATATAATATCATACAGAATTATAATTTACAAATTTACTCTTTCAGGGTATTATATAAAAAGCTGAAATGGATTGGTCGCTAGTGAATAAACCTAGCGTGGAGCGTACAGCGTTTAGCGTATTGGTGCGGGTAACAAATGTAAGGAAAATACAAAATTCGAATTACAAGTCAATTTTGTTACTTGGTTAGAGGGAGAATCATATGTTTTTTGTGGTGATGGGTTTAATTGGCGGTCTGGCTCTCTTCCTATATGGAATGCAGATTACCAGTGAAGGGCTAAAAAGTACCTTCGGCAATAAACTAAAACAGATCCTGAGTACCTTGTCCAGGAATAAATTAATTGCCTTATTAACCGGTATTATTATTACTTTTACTATTCAGAGCAGTACCGCAGCTTCTACCCTATTGGTAAGTCTGGTAAATACCGGAATTATGAGTTTAAGTCAGACTCTCGGTATCTTGCTGGGGACCAGCATGGGAACAACTCTTACTGCCCAGATAATCGCCTTTAAGGTATCTGATTATGCTCTCTTAATAATTATTCTTGGATTTGGCTTAAAGCTCTTGGGGAAAAAAAGAAAACAGAGATTTATAGGCAATATCTTGCTGGGCATAGGTTTTATCTTTTTGGGCATGAAGGTGATGTCCGAGTCAGTCTCTCCCCTTAAAGACCACGCCCTCTTTAAAGAAACATTGATTAATTTAGAACATGTGCCCTTATTGGCCCTGCTCGCCTCTGCCTTGCTTACCAGTATAATTCAGAGCAGTACCGCTACTATGGGTTTAACTATTTCTCTGGCTATGCAAGGTTTGATATCTTTAAATTTGGCTATTCCGATAATTTTGGGTTCGCATTTGGGTTCCTGTTCCACCGTCCTTTTTGCCGGTATTGGAGCTTCCAGGAGTGCAAAAAGAGTGACTTTGGCTAACTTATTATTTAAACTGGTAGGAGTTATTGTATTTTTCTTTCTCACTCCCTCTATAATTTTTCTAGTACAGAAGTCCTCGATAAATTTACCCCGACAAATTGCTAATGCTCATGCCTTAATCATTGTGGGTAACGCCTTAATTTTTATTCCTTTTACTGAAACATTTGCCAAATTTTTAGAAAAGGTTATTCCCCAAACAGAAGAGGTGGAGGTCTTGCAAAAACCTAAATTCTTAGACTCAGGTGTCCTTGAAACCCCGGAGATCGCCTTCTATTTGGCCAGCAAAGAGATATTGCGAATTTCTAATGCTGTAGAGGAGATGGTCCTGGGTGTTATGAAGGTGTTTATTAATAATGATGAAAAACTACTGGATGAAATAAGCGCACAAGATATAATCGTGGATAATCTCTCTCGAGAGATAACCAAATATTTAACCAAAATAAGTTTTGAAACCCTCTCCGAAGAACATTCTAAAGAAGTATTTAGATTATTGTACGTTGTCGATGACCTGGAACATATTGGAGATTTAATAGATAAAAATCTGATTCCTTTGGTGGAAAAAAAGATAGACCATAGTTTGATATTTTCTGAAAAAGGGGTAGAAGAGATTAAGAATATGCATCAGGATGTTTACAACAATCTTCGAAATGCCATCGGGGCTTTTGCTCTTCAGGACCGGAGGATGGCTCAAAAAGTAATCGACCAAAAAGAATACATTGATTCCTTAGAAATAAATCTACGCAAGACTCATATCAACCGATTAAATGTGGGAATAGAACTTTCCCAAAAGACCAGCGGGGTTCATTTGGATCTGATCAATATCCTTAAAAGAATAAATGATCACGCCTTCTCTATTGCCCGAGCGGTAGTGGGAGAGATATTAAGATAGTATCGAGTATCGCGTATATAGTATATAGTGAAGAAGAAAATAGTAAATAGTAAAGAAAGAAAAAAAGAAGTCAGGAGATTATTAGCGGATGGTGTTTAGGAGGTAGGGGTTCGATTCATCGAACCCGTTAAAAAAATTACTAAATAACCCGGGGCGGATAAATTCCGCCCCCTACAAAAAAACAATGTATTTTTTAATTAAATTATATTAGGAAAATTTTTATATGAACAATATGATAAATAATCAATCCAAAACAGAAAGCCTTATTCTTGTCCCCATCTATAATGAACAAAAACATATTTTTAATGTTTTAAGAGAAGTAAGAAAATACTCACCGGAAGACCTGCTGGTGGTCAATGATGGCTCCACTGATGAGAGCAAAGAAATTGTTGAGGAGATTGCCTCTTGTGCTAAGCTCAAAGGGAAACTTACTATTATAAACCACTCAGAAAACGAAGGGTACGGCAAATCTTTGATTGACGGAATTAATTTTGCCCGGGATAATAATTACCGATATCTTCTGACTTTGGATTGTGATGAACAACATGAACCGGAATTAATCCCTCAATTTTTTGAAGAGATTAAAAAAGAGGAATTCGAGATAATTTCTGGTTCTCGTTATCTGTCTTTCCAAAAAAAAATTGATACTCCACCTGAAGACCGATATAGGATTAATCGTAAAATCACCGGGCTAATCAATGAGATAACCGGCTACGGACTAACCGATTCTTTCTGTGGGTTTAAAGTATATCGAATGGAAGTCTTAAAAAAATTAGAATTAACCGAAAAGGGATATGGTCTTCCCCTTCAACTCTGGATTCAGGCTTATAAAAACAATCTGACTGTAAAAGAGCTGCCGGTGAGTATGATTTATAAAGATAAAGACCGTACTTTTGGCAATTATCTGGACGACCCAAAAAAGAGGTTGGATTATTACCAAAAAATCATAGATAGTGAGGTAAAAAAATGTTAAATATATTAGCTGTCGGTCCACATCCCGATGATGTGGAATTGGGAATGGGCGGTTCTGTATTAAAATTTACCGAAACAGGCCATAAAGTTACTATCGTGGATTTAACTGACGGAGAGCCCACTCCTCATGGAGATCCGGAGACCAGGAAAAAAGAGAGTGTAAAATCAAGCAGGATATTAGGGATTGAGGAGAGAATTACTCTTGATTTTCCCAATCGGTATCTTCAGGATGAAATAGAAGCCCGCCAGGAATTAGCTGAAGTCATCAGAAAAATTCAGCCAGATATCCTTTTTGCCCCTTACTGGATAGATGCCCATCCGGACCATGTTGCTGCCTCAAAGATCTGTGATGCTGCTCGTTTCTACGGAAAACTCAGCAAAACAGAGATGCAGGGCAGGCCCTTTTATGTAAAGAAAATATATTATTATATTGCTTCTCATTTAAAGTTAAATCTCAAACCTTCTTTTATTATGGATATAAGCAAAGTGATGGAAATGAAGGTAGAAACTATCAAGAGCTATGAATCCCAATTTGGGCCTTCTCCAGAAGGGCATCAGCTATTTGAATGGGTTTTAAATTCTAACCGTTATTGGGGGAACCTTATTGGCACAGAGTTTGCCGAACCTTTTATCTCCAAGGAAGAAGTCGGCATTAAGGATATAGAGGCACTTTTGTAAATGGAAAGATTTTCTTTTAAAGTTCCTCAAAAAAATAAACAAATTTTCCTCTCTCCATCAGGGGACAAGATTGGTTCTCTCTTAGAAGAGAATAAGAAAATATTCAGCGAGTATTCCTTTACCATTCTTAATCAACCTTTTAGGGAAGTGAGGGGAAATTGTCGAAAAGAAGTTATTCAGAGGGCTCTAAAATTTAGTAAAAAATATGATCCTGATATTGAAGAAAAAATTTGTTCCGCTCCCCAATGCATTATTCAGACCGGCCATCAACCGGTATTTTTTCATCCCGGCATATGGATTAAAAACATCTTTTTAAACGAACTTATAAAATCTCCTCTTCCGAATAAGTCTTTGGGATTAAATATTATCCTGGATAATGATATCTGTAAAGACCTTAATTTTTCTTTGCCTGCTCTCGCTCCAACCGGTAATTTGAAATTAGAAGGAGTGAATTTCTTATCTCCAACTCTTACCGCAAACCTTCCCTTTGAACAATATCCCTGTCCTTCTTTGAAACTGATTGCTAAATTTAATCGGGACATTATCCACAGACTCAAACCCCTGGAATTAGAAAATAAAGATATTTTAAATAATTTTAAAAATTTTGCCCGCTGTCTGGAAAATTCTTCCCGACTGTGCAGCCAAAACCATAGAGAAAGCAATCTGGGAGAATTTCTAGGTTTGGCCCGCCATCTTTACGAGCAAGAAATTGATCCTGCTTATCTGGAAATCCCTTTTTCTCAAATCTGTGATAGTGATGAATTTCTCTCCTTCTTTTTAGAAATTATTAAAAACATTGAATCCTTTTCTAAAATTTATAATAATAAATTGGATGAATACAGAAAGTTATTTAAAATCAGAAATCGGGCACAACCCTCGTCCAATTTAATTATTAAGGAAAATCTTATCGAGGCACCTTTCTGGATTTGGAGAGAGGGAGGCCAAAGGAGAAAAATATTTATTTTAAACGAGGGAGAGAGGGATTATCTTTACAACGATTCATATGGCAAAATATTTCTTATAGAAGAAGATAATTTAAAATCTCTATCTTTATTAAAAGCTTTTCTTAAAGAACGGGGATTAAAAATAAGACCTAAAGCCCTTCTATTAACTTTATACAACCGTTTATTTATCTCTGACCTTTTTATTCACGGATTAGGAGGAGCGAAATATGACCTGGTTACCGATGAAATCATCAGAGAATTTTTTAAAGTTAAGCCTCCTCACTTTTTAGTTGTCTCCTGCACTTTGTATCTCAATTTTAAATCCTCCCCCGGCACATCTGATTCTAAAATACCTGCCCTAAAGAAAAAGATAAGAGACCTGGGATTTAATCCGGAAAGGCATATTGACGAATTATCTTTAACCAAAAAAGAGGAAATTCAAATGGGAAAGCTGGCTGAGAAAAAAACTGAATTAATTAAAAAAATTAGAGGGGTCCTCGCCTCGGCAGAAAAACAAAAAATTTCTGAGGAGATCAAGGCTATAAATAATTTCATGGAAGAAAAAGTAGAGCCTTTGAAATGCGAGCTGAATAAAAAAATAGAAAAAGAAGAAGAAAAAATAAAACAATCTAAAATCTATACCCTTAGAGAATTCCCCTACTGTCTCTTCTCGGCAAAAACGCTGCGTAATTTATCAAATTTCTAATTATTTTATCCCCCTCCGATAATCGGAAATAGTTTAACCTCAGCAGATTCAGTAAATAGATAATCTTCTTTTACAATTTTATCTCCTGTTTTAATAAAAAATACATCTCCCAGAGAAATCTTGGCATCTTTTAAGATTTTGTAAACGGTTACTGGTTCGGAATAGTTTAATTCTAAGATGTCAGAGGGGTATTTGTATTTTAGATACCCCTCCAGTTTAATGCTTATCTTCATCGTTTGACCTCATCGATGAGCCAATCTAAACCTAATTCAATTAATTTGGCAGGGGTAGGAATTCCGGTGTCCGGATCCCAGCCCATAAGCTCATAACGTAATCTTATGGCTTTTTGAAAATCTTCTTTATTGATAGCTCCCTGACCATCTAAGGGACCACCCTTAAAATTTTTGATAGAAGACTTCGGGTAAAGTATCATCTTTGGAAGTAAATCCTTCCCGATAGTTAAATATGCGGGCCATATTGATGGAGCGCTCTCCTAATTTCATTAGTTCAAACCAGGTGGTCTCCCAGCCGGTGGTGGAACGGATAATCTCTAACAGCTCTTCCATGGTTCCTACACTACGGGGGACATAACCAAAATCACAGACCCCCAAGATATCAAAGACGGTCCAGTAGATATCCAATAACTTAAAGAGAGCTACCTTCTTTTCTCCTATATCAGTAGGAGATACAGGTTCTAATATCCCCAGTCCTTTCATTTCTTTTATTCCTACCGAGTCTTGGTCTTTGAAGAAAGAATCATGAGGAGCCTTCATGTGGTCTACTCCGTAATCAGAGAGGGCATATTGGAGACCTACTCCGGTCTTTACTCGGGGATCATGCATGGGAATTTCCTGGCCTTTTACCTGGTGAATAAAGATTTCTGAACCTTTGCCTATTTTTTGGGAGGCAAAGCAAGAACCCTGAGACAGGAGGTCTCCCAGTCCTTCTCGGTGGGCGATCTTTTTAATTAGAACAAGGAGGGCTTCTTTATTACCAAAAGTAAGTTCTATCTCTCCGGTATCTTCTTTGGTGAGCAGTCCTTCCTGGTAACACTGCATGGCAAAGGCGATGACCATACCGGTAGAGATGGTATCCATGGTGTATTTATTACAGAGTTCATTGGCTTTGGCTATGTACTTCAGGTCGGAAATACCACAAAGAGAACCCAAAGAGACAATAGTCTCATACTCCGGGCCCCCATAAACAGGGTCAACTTTAAGGTCTGGTTCATTTATCTCTACTACTCTTTTACAGCGGATGGGACAGGCATAACAGCCTTTAGTGCCTTTTAGAATAGTCTTGTTATAGGTTTCGGCAGTCAGGTTTTCTCCTTCTTTGAAATAGCCGGTAGTCCAGTTGTAAGAGGGAAGGAATCCTGCTTCGTAGGAGGGGCGAATTACCCCTGGAGTTCCTAATTCCCGAAGATCTCGGCTTAGGGGATTATCCATAACTCTTTTAGTAATCTCTTTGGTTGCTTGACTTACTCTTTCTTTATCGTAAAGTTCTATCGGTTTAGTTCCTCTTACGACAATAGCTTTTAGTTTCTTGGAACCCATCACTGCCCCCAGACCATTTCTTCCGTTAAAGTGTTTTAATTCATTTACAATATTGGCAAAGCGGACCAGGTTTTCTCCGGCCGGGCCGATCTGGGCAATTCTGATTTTATCATCGGCTAATTCTCCTCTGATTATCTTCTGGGTTTCTCCGGTATCTTTACCCCAAAGGTGGGTGGCATCTTTTATTTCTACTTTACCACCTTTAATCCATAAATATACTGGGGCAGTAGAAGCACCCTTTATAACAATAGCATCAAAACCGGCTTTCTTTAGCTCCGGTCCCCACCAGCCTCCGGCTTCAGCTTCACCCTGGGCTCCGGTAAGAGGAGATTTGGCACAGACGGTGTAGCGGGGCATAGCCGGGGCAGGGCTGCCGGTCAGGACACCGGGGGCAAAGATGAGAAGATTATCGGGAGATAGGGGGTCAGTATGAGGTTTCATCTGGTTTAACATATAATATAGGGCTAAAGCCCGCCCTCCCCAGTAAGTACGGTAAAAGGTCTCGGGGGGATTTTCTATCCAGTGTTTTCTTGAACTTAGATCTACGTGTAAAATATTTCCGGTATACCCGTACGGCATAGTTTTGTCTCCTTTGCTTATAATTTATTGTCTAAGTTTTTTAACCTATTTAAATAAATATTAAATGTTTAATACCTAAAAAAATAGTAGGCACTCTATCCTATATCGGTAAATTATGTAGAACAATAGAAAAAATGACCATTCCCAATAGAGCAAAGGGATAGATCGCCCCATATCCGGCAGCTGGTTCATCACTTCCCACTGCTTCTATGGCAGCCCCTAATCCGGGAGTAGAAGTCATCCCCCCACAAATAGCTCCAACCAACATAATCCAGTTTAGCTTAAATATGTACCTCCCTACCAGGTAACCGATGATTACCGCCATTAAAGCAACTACTAAAGAAGTGATAACTAAATAAATTCCTGTACCGGATAAAGCTGTAAAGGCATAAAAACCATATCTTAACCCTATTATCGCCAGAAAGAAAGCCAGAGAAATTTCCCGAATAACCCCTAATATTTTATTATCCATTCTAAAATTAAGGATGCCGATTTTGCCGATATGTCCTAAAATTAATGAAGCTAATAAGACTCCGCCGGTTGAACCAAAGCCTACGTAGCCAAGTGGTCCTAAATTAAATTTTAATCTCCCGAAAGTGTAACCTAAAAAACAGGCTACTATAAAAGCGGTCAGGTCAAAACGAACAGTATTTTGCTTTCTGTTGAGAGGGGTGCTCATTCTGATTTCATTTATTTCCCGGGAAAATATTTCCCGCTCTTTTTTAACATCTATTTTAAATATTACCGGTAAAAAATTTACGGCAAGGATTACAATCAGCACTCCAAAGGGATAGCCTACAGAATGTCCAATCCCTATCCCGGCTTCTGCACTTTTTACAAATTGCTTTTTCTGTTCCTCGGTTAGGAAACCTGCGTCTTTTGCTTTTGCTCTCTCGAGTGGATCAATCGCCTTTAATAGTTCCTGTTTTTTTCTTTCGGATAGAGAATTATAATTTTCAACTAATTGGGAAGAATGTTCGCGGGCAGATTCCAGGGCAGCTGCCAAACCAGGAGAACTGGTTAACGCTCCAGTATACACCCCTGTTACTTCATAAGAATTTATCCCCGGTAAAATTAAGGCCATCCCATAGGTTGCCACGGCACCCGTAAAAGTTATTAAAAAACCCAGAATAATAAATTTTGAGCCAAATTTTTTTATAATTATCCCTATATCTTTTGCGGCAAGCAGTCCAACCGCAGCAATAAAAAGGATTAAAAAGAGGGTAAAAAAACCTTCATCAATTACTCCGCTTTTTATTAGCTGTAAGGCAGCATTGTACCCTAATTCAGTTTTTGGAAAAGCCTTAGCTAATCTGTAAACCCTCCACCCAATAACCAACCCTACAAAAAGACAGCCGGATACTCCAAAAGTAAATTTACCAAATTTTATCTTGCCAAAGAGCATCCCCAGGAAAACGGTTATCATCATAAGGACAAAGGGATTCATTATCCAGGCTGCTAAATTAAATTGCATTAGATCTCTACTCTCCTTCTATCAAAATTAATTAACTTGCCCGACAGTTATAAGGAATTTCTTTCTTTTACCCGGGTTAACAGTATCTTCTTTTGATTTAATGCCGGTTTTTCCAAAGTAATATTTAGTAATTCTTTTAGTACCTGCCCTATCCCTTTCCCTTCTTGATATCCTAATTCAATTAAATCTTTGCCGTTTACAGCTAAATCTCTAAGGGATACAGGTGGTCTTTCCTGTAGGATTTCCCTAATATTATTTTCTGCTCTTTCGATTTCAACTGATTTAGATTTTTCAGAACTTCGGCTTTCCTTGATGAGTGCTTTTTTTAATTCCCAGGCATCTTCTAAATTTTCCATGCCTATTCTGGAAGCAAGATTTCTTATATTCATTTTTTTAGAAAAATCAATGTCTTGATAATTTTCCTGAGTTAGCATAGTTACTTTTCTAATTACCGCGTTCTTAAATTTTATCCGCTGCAATATTTTAACAATAATCTCTTTTTTTTCATCTAAACGAGGTATATATTTTATATTATATAATATAGCCGATAACCGCAAACTTAAATCTGGTGGCAGGCTGGCCGCCATATCTAAAGTATGTTCCAATAAATCTTCGCCCTCGCAAAAATACTCTCTATAAATTCCCGCATGCTTTTGTAATTCGGGCATAATAAATCTTAACAGCCCCAGCTGATACAATAATTTAAATCCTCTTCGGGGACAATTGCTCAGCAGTATTTTAATAAATTCATCTCTAATCCTCTCTGGGCTGACTTTTTTAATCAGTAAACTATTTTCCTCTATCACCCAGAGAGTAACTTTATCTATCTTAAAATCGAGTTCACAGGCCAACCTAATTGCCCTTAGCATTCTCAATGGATCTTCTTTTATTCTGTCCTTGGGATTTTCTACCCCCCTTATTATCTTTTGTTTGATGTCCTCTAACCCGTTAAAGTAATCGATTACCCCTTCCCTTTCTTTCCAGGCCAAGGCATTAATAGTAAAATCCCTATGTCTTAAATCTTCAAGTAAATTTGTGGTGGGGAGAGATTTATTTTTTTTAAAATTGCTCACTTCATAATTAACATGATTTATTACTACGGTAAGGGTCCCAAATTTTTTACCCACCGGAACAACTTTATAATCTCTAAAAACCTCAACAATTTCCTCCGGTGCAGCCTTGGTAGTTATATCCCAATCGTGGGCTTCTCCCCCCATTATCAGATTGCGGATACATCCTCCTACCACTAAAGCTTCATAGCCCGAATCATTTAATCTCTTTATTATAAATAAAGCTCCCGGGTTTATATCTTTGAATTCAATCTTTAAATTAAGTTTATTTTCTTTTTTCTCTTTTTTCATCTTAAAACCTTCTCAGATGAGCCAAACATTCTATATGGCTCGTCTGGGGAAACATATCTACAGGTTGAACTTTTCCCAGGTTATATCCATTTTGGGTAAGGCGCTTGATGTCTCGGGCCAGAGTAGGTAAATTACAGGAAACGTATAAAATTTGTTCGGGTTTAATTTTTATTACATCCCTTAACATCTCCCGGGAACATCCCTTGCGGGGTGGATCTATTACCATAACTTGAACTTCTTCTCGATTTTTAATCCATCCGTAAAGCCATTTTTCAGTTTTGCCAGTAAAAAATTTCAAATTAGAAAGGTTGTTAAGCTTACAATTTTCCCAGGAATCCCTGACTGCTCCTTTTTCTAATTCTAATCCGTAAACTCTTTTGGCTTTACCAGCCAGATAGATGGAGATAGTCCCGGTTCCGCAATAAGAATCGATGACCGTCTCTTCTCCGCTTAAATTTGCATATTCTAATATTTTTTCATATAATGCCTGAGCCTGAGAAACATTGACCTGAAAAAAAGATGCAGGTGATATTTTAAATTTAAAAGAACCAATTGTATCCTCTATGCTTGTTTTACCCCTTAAAATTTTGAAATCTTTTCCTAATAATACCATTTTTGAACTTCTATTGATATTTTGATAAACAGAAACCGTTTGAGAAAAAACTTTAATAAGATTATCTAAAAATATTTTATCTATCTTTAATTCTTCTTCTTTGGTGATAAAAATTATCATTATCTCTCCGTTGCTTTTGCTTTCTTTTAATATTATTCCCCTTAAATTCCCCCGGTCTGTTTCATTATCATAGATACTAATCTCCCGCCGGGTTAACTGCTCTTCCAGGTATTTAACCAGATGGTTAATGGCGGTGCTAAACAAGTAGCACTGGCAGGCGGGGACGAGAGTATGGCTTTTTAGCTTGTAAAATCCTAACTGTATTTTTCCGTTTTCTCGAGCAAGATGAAAATGCCCTTTGTTGCGATAGCGCCAGGGATCTTTCATCCCTATGGTGGGCAAAGCTTTGGTATTTTGATTGCCTATCCTGTCCAAAGCATTTTCTACTATTTCCTTTTTCATTTCTAACTGTTTTTTATAAGCTATGTGCTGCAAGTGACAGCCTCCGCAAAGATGATAAACGGAGCAGAGGGGCTTTGTTCTATGAGGAGAAAATGAAATAATTTCTTCCAATCGGCCGCGGGCAAAATTCTTTTTTACTTCGATAATCTTTACCCTTACTCTTTCCTCAAGAATTGCCCCGGGCACAAAAACGGCAAAATTATTAATTCTACCGATCCCTTCTCCCTGATGAGAATAACTGCTTATAATAAGTTCATAATCCCCTTCTAACTGCACTGGTATTTCTTTCATTTTATCTCCCGGTAAAATATTGATTTCGCTATATTTTCAAATATAATATTCAAGTATATTAATGTGTTAGTGAAAACTTTGGTGGGGTAATTAGAAAAAATAATTATCCTTATTATTTTTTCTCAACTAGCTAACCATGTAACTAACTAACCAACAAGGGATGTAATGTATAACATGTGATAAGTAACTGTTTTTGTAATTTCTGTAATTTAATCTTATTACTCATTACACATTACTTGTTACTGTATTTTATACTCGATACTAATTAATATTATTTATATTATCACATTACACATTGTAATCACTATATAATAATACAACAATTCTAAAAATAAATCTTTATTGCCTGCCTTCTTTAAAATCAATTTAACCTGAGAGCAAAGCATAAAAAAAATTTATAAAAATTTTTTTAAAAAATACTTGACAGATAAAATTTAATCCTATATAATTGCTAATGGCAAATATTGTTAATAGCACAGAGGTTGATAATAAGATGGAAAAGAATTTGGTAGACCTGATAATCGAATTAAAGAAAGGCTGTATGGAAGACGAAAATCAAATTCGAACTCTATGTAATATTTCTTTAGCAGAATACAAAGCAATTCTGGAAATTGAGACAACAGAAAGAATAACCTGTAATGTTTTATCTGAAAAAATGGGTTTGTCTGTTTCCAGGGGAAGTAGAATAATAGATAGCTTGGTCAGAAAAGGGTATTTATTAAGGGTGGAGAATCCTGAAGATAGGAGATCTTTTGTTCTATCTCTTTCCT
>ASPC01000007.1 GCA_000405345.1 Atribacteria bacterium SCGC AAA255-N14 | reverse complement strand
CAAAGCAGGAGATTTAAACTAATACAAAGAAAATCTATGCTCTTTCTTAAAGAAAAGAAAAAGTAATAGAATTTCATTAGAGATTTTATGAATAAAATAATTATTTTACTGATAAGTTTTTATCAAAAATACATATCCCCTTTAAAACCTGCTACCTGTAGGTTTTATCCTACCTGTTCCGAATATGCCGCACAGGCCCTGAAAGAATACGGTCTTTTAAAAGGCTTACAACTTTCTGCGGGGAGAATATTACGCTGTCACCCCTTTAATCCAGGAGGCTATGATCCCCTTCCCGATTCTTCAGGAACCTGTACACATAAAAAACCATAATAAAAAATAATAATATAATATAAACAAGACAAAACGATAAAAGGAAAATTAAAAAAGAAAAAGACAAAGGAGAAAATATGTGGAGTTCGTTAATCACGATAGCTACTAAACTGTTAATTATGCTCTATGGTTTTACCCATAATTATGGAGTTGCTATTATATTGCTGACCATTCTTATCAGGTTAATCTTGTATCCCTTAATGCAGAAACAGATGGTTTCTATGCGGGAGATGCAAAAGATCCAGCCTCTAATGAAAGCAGTACAGGATAAATACAAGAATGATAAGGAAAGATTAAATAAAGAACTAATGGCCTTATATAAAGAACATAAGGTTAATCCCATGAGCGGATGTTTGCCCTTATTAATTCAAATGCCCATACTAATTCTGCTCTTCCAGACTTTAAGAGTATTTAAATACCAAATTCCTAACACTGAAACAATAGCTGGAGGGTTTCTGTGGATTGCTAATCAATATACTGTTATGGAAAATAGTGAGCTAATAACTAAAGCAGGGTTGGCTCTTTCTGAGCGGCTGATTCCTTTTGGATTTTTTGGAATAGAGCATATTGGCATATTACCCTTTCTAGTGGCTGGTTCAATGTTTGTTCAACAAAAAATGACCTCTCCCGGTGGCACCGCAGGCAAAGACGGAGGGTCTTCTGCTCAGACACAAAAGATGATGACTATTATGATGCCCTTGATGATTGGTTTTATGAGCTTTACCTTACCTTCTGGCTTGACCTTGTACTGGTTTACCTCTACCCTTTTAGGGATTGGTCAGCAGTATCTGATTAATAAGAAAATGCCCGCAATAGACGAAATGCCAAAAGAAGTTGTTCCGGGTAAAGTGAAGCAAACTGAAAAAAAACCTGAAAAACCCGTAGCCCCTAAAGAAGAACCATGGATTCCGGGATATGAAGGAGTAGACGGGCGAAACCCTTCCGTTGACAAGAACAAAACTAATAAATATAAAAAAGGCAAAAGAAGATAATTTAGATATGAAAGAGGGAACAGATTTGGGGAATATTAATGACTTTAAATTAAGTCTTCAAGGGAAAGCTCAAACAACTCTGGAAAAAATAGTAAATTTTATTATAGAGGACGGAGAAATTCAGGCAATTAACAATGAAGAGGATGACACAATTGTTTTAGGAATAAAAACCTCTAATCCCGGAGTATTAATTGGAAGACATGGACATACCCTTGATGCCCTTCAATATATTGTTAATATTATATCTAATAAAGACATTGAAGAACCCGAGCGAAGAAAAATAATAGTTGATATAGAAGGTTATAAGGAAAGAAGAGAAGATGTTGTTTCCAAATACGCTTATGAAAAAGCAGAAATAGTGAAAAAAACAGGAAAAAAGATTGCTCTTTGTTATATGAATGCGGTGGAAAGAAGAATTGTTCATCTTGTTTTACAGGAGGAACCCCTACTGGGTACTTATAGCGAAGGAACAGAACCCTTTAGGAGAGTTATTATAGCCCCAAAAGAAAAGGAAAACAATACAAAAGAAGAAGAAGAATAATAAAGAATAATCAACAAGCATAAAAAGGTAGATATTGTCCCAAGGATGAATATTAATCTTTTTATGCTTTTTTGTTTTAGTATCGCGTATTGCATACGCCCCCAAAGATTATTCTAAAACCGTAGGACGGGCGTCTCGCCGGTCTATTAAATAAACAACTAATTAACACAATTAACTAATATATGGTATATCTGGTTCGGTTCATCGAACTCATCAAAAAAAAGAGAAACACCCGGATAGGTAGTTTGTACCATACACAAAAAAACAATACATTATCTAAAAAAGTTTTAAATTTTGAATTACGGAGTTTTCGCTTTAAATTTTCAGTTTGATCAGAACAAGCGTCTTGCTAATCCACAACTATGCGCTATACTATATACTAACGACTATTCACTAACAACTAGTTAAGGAGAAGACCTATGAAATTTTGGAAAAATGATACTATCGCTGCTATCTCTACACCAATTGGGGAGAGCGGAATCGGCATTGTCAGAATAAGCGGCCCAAAAGTATTAGAAATAACCCAAGATGTATTTAGAGATAAAAATTTAAATAAAACAAAGATTAAAAGTTTCTTCAGCCATACCGTTCATTACGGATTTGTAATAAATCCGGAAAGCGGGGAGAAAATTGATGAGGTTATTTTAATTTTAATGAAAAAACCCAAAACTTATACCCGAGAAGACACCGTAGAATTTAATTGTCATGGGGGGATACTCTCTCTCAGGAAAGTTCTTGAAACAGTGATTAATTGTGGGGCAAGGATGGCTGAACCGGGAGAATTTACTAAAAGAGCCTTTTTAAACGGCAGGATTGATTTAAGCCAGGCGGAAGCAGTAATCGACCTGATTCAGGCAAAAACCGAGAGGAGTTTAATTTCTTCGTTAGCCCAATTAGGCGGGAGCCTGAAGAAGAAGATTGTAGATTTGAGGAATAGATTGATAAGGATTTCCGCAGAGATTGAAGCCCCCATGGATTTTCCCGATCAGGACATTAAAGAGATAAGCCCGAAAAATATAGAGGAAAATATAAGTTACATTTTAAAAGAGGTTAATTCTCTCATAGAGACTCTGAATTATGGGAAAATACTCAAAGAAGGGATAAGTGCTCTGATAGTCGGCAAGGCTAATGTAGGGAAATCCAGCCTTTTCAACACTTTATTAAGAGAAAATCGCGCTATTGTTACCCATATTCCGGGAACAACCAGAGATGCCATCGAGGAGCTAATAAACATTAAAGGAATAGCTTTTAAAATCATAGACACAGCCGGGCTTAAAAATCCAAAAAATATCATAGAAAAGATAAGTATTAAAAAGATGATGAAACATTTGAAAGAATCCAAGCTAATTTTGGCTATGTTTGATACAAGCGTTCCCCTGTCTTCGGAAGACAAAGAAGTAATTAAAGAGATAAATAAAGAAATACAGGAAAATAAAAAGGTTATAGTAATTGAAAATAAGATAGATTTGAATGAAAAGATTGATAGAGAGAAGTTGTTCGATCTTTTAAATGTTAAAGATAGCATAAAGATGTCTTTAGAAGAAAAGATTGGTATAGAAGAGCTAGAAGAAAAGCTGGCCAGGGCAGCTATGCAGGGATTAGTGATACCAGAAAACGGAGTAATTATAAATAATGTGAGGCAGGCGAACCAATTAAATAGAGCAAAACAGGCATTAGAAAATGTATTGGCAGGATTAAAAGAGAAAATAACCTATGATTTTTTAACTATCGATTTAAAAGATGTCCTGGATTCTTTGGGTGAAATTACCGGAGATTCAATAAGCGATGAAATAGTCAATGATATATTTTCTCGTTTTTGTATAGGGAAATGATAGATTAATTTTGTATAATAAGGCAAAAAATTTTTCTTAAAAGGGCAATGTTCCACGTGGAACATTTTAAAAACTGATTGTGAATAAACTGTGGAAAACTTAAAATTAATTAGAATCCAAGCTTTTAAGCTATTTCCTCAATTAAATTAGATATCCGCACAAAAAATAAGTCAAAAAATAACTTATGTAAAATGTTTAACTACCATGTTTTTAACAACGGATTAAGATTTTACCAATTAAAAAAAGTTTTTTGATTGTAGTTTTTTAATTTTTGAATTAAACTGGGTTTAAATCACAATATTTACTATTATTTAATTTATGTGGATAAATTGTGGAAAAGCACAACTAGTCGTTAGTTAGTGAGAATACAGCATGTAGTATCTAGTATATAGTGAAAAACGAAAAACGTAAAACTAAATTCGCATCTTGTATCTTGAGAATCGTATCGCGTATCGCGCACTGCGTGAGAAAAGTTACTCTGTTGGCCAGTTAAAATTAATTGACCAATTGACCAATTGACCAATTAAAATAGTCGTTAGCATTAATACAAGTTATTAGTTTATAGTTTTTAGATAAGAATCGGTTTTTAAGTAAGTGAAATCGCATTGCTTATTGTATTGACTGGTAGATCGGAAGACCGGGCGACCGGTAGACCATTTTTACTCGATATTCGATACCTTCTTATCTTTTTCTTTCTTAACTAAACGCTAAACGCTGTACGCTACACGCTAGATTTATTCAATAATGACTAATACAACCGGCCAACAGGAAAACTGGTTAAACGGGTAACTAATATAATTGGTGGATTGGTCAATTGGCAGATTGGTAGATTAGAAAAAGAGGAGAATCTTTTTTGTTAAAAGACGATGAAAATATTTTAATAGACGGTGCCCAAAAAATGGGAATTAATCTCTATAAAGAGCAGATCAAAAAATTTTCCCGATTTTTAGAGTTACTGGTCCAATGGAATCAAAAAATAAACTTAACTTCTTTAAAAACACCCCGGGAAATAATTATTAAGCATTTCTTGGATTCTATTAGTTGTGTAAAAGTTATTAATAAATATAGTGATACAGAAGGAATAAATATTATTGACGTGGGGGCAGGCGCAGGCTTTCCGGGTATGCCAATTAAAATAATATGCCCTTCTATTAAATTATCTCTTCTGGAAACAAGAAAGAAGAAGACCATGTTTTTGAAAAAGGCAGCAGAGGAAATGAATTTTCAGCAAGTTGAGATAATTAATGGGAGAGCAGAAACTTTCGGAAAAAGCGAAGATCACCGGGAGAGATATGATATAGCCATATCCAGAGCAGTAGCTCGCTTAAACGTTCTCAGCGAATATTGCCTTCCCTTGGTGAGAGTGGGGGGATTGTTTGTAGCTCAAAAAGGAAGGTCATATAAGGAAGAAACAGAAAAAAGCCTTAAGACAGTACAGGTTTTAGGTGGAGAGTTGATTGGAGTGGAAAACGTTTTAATTCCTTTTATAAATCAAGAAAGATACCTTCTAGTAATTAAGAAAATAAAAGATACTCCTTCAGAATACCCCAGAAAAGTAGGTTTACCTCAAAAAAGACCTTTGTATTTTTGAAACATTTTTGATAATATAAGTAATATATTATAAGCAAATAAAAACAAAAAGCGAAAAACGCAAAACTAAACCCGTATCTCAGGAAGAAAAAAGAAGTCAGGAGCCAGGAGTCAGAATTCAGGAGATAAGATAGTATCGAGTAGATAGCAAATACGTATCTCGTATCTCGGTTAGGATTGGTTAAGTGGTTAATTGGTTACCCGGTTAGCTAGTTTGAAGATTAAGATACAGATAAAACCTTGGAACAGATCCTGGGCTAAAAAAAATTATAAAATAACCCGGGGCGGATGAATTCCGCTCCTACAAAAATACAATATATTCTTGTCATTACGAGAAATTTTAGTCAGCCTGCCCCATGCGAAAGCAGGGGAAGCAATCTCAATCCGGGATTGCCACGCTCACTTAGTTCGCTCGCAATGACAGAGAAGATAATAAACCGACAACTGATAAATTAAAGTCTGAAAACCGTAAACCGAAACCTTGTGTTTAATACTAACAAATATAATTGGAAAACCGGTCAATCGGTTAATTAGTATTAACTGGTAAACGGGGTAACTGAGTAACTAATACACAATATACTATTCTAAATTACTATACGTTGTACTCTATACGCTAGAAAAGGTTTTAAATTTTGAATTATGTTTTTTAACTTTTTCGCTTTAACTCTCTAGTTGTATATTAAAAATTGTAAATCTGTATTAATAAACAAGTGTTCCACGTGGAACATTAATTGTCATGAACAAATGTTCTACCTATAATATCTGTGTAATTATAATTTAATTGTATCTCTTGATCCGGTAGTTAGTTGAAAATACAAATACAAAATTATTAGTCGATAGTTGTTGGTTTTTAGTTTATGATGTAAGATGCAAGATAATATGATTAACCAGTTTTTTTCCTAACTGGTAAACTAGCTAACCAGGCAACAAACTAACGAGCCAACTAAATACGCAATACAGTATACGAAAAAAGGTTTTTGGTTTTGAATTATGGTTTTTCGCTTTTAGTTTTAAATTTTTAGCTGCATGCTGAAAGCTTAAAAATTGTATTTAAAACTAACGACCAATGACTATTTGCTAACGACTAATTTGTAATACGAGTAACCATTTTAGGAGAATATCTATGACCAAAGTCTTGGCAATCACCAACCAAAAAGGTGGAGTAGGCAAAACTACTACCGCGGTAAATTTAAGCACCTCTATCGCCTTACACAAAAGAAAAACTTTGTTGATCGACATAGACCCCCAGGGGAATACCAGCACTGGCATAGGCTTGGATAAATCAAAAGTTAAAAGATGTATTTATGATGTCTTGATTAATCAAACCCCCATAAAAGAAATCATTTTACCGACCCAGGTAAAATATTTAGATATTTTACCTTCCACAATTCAATTAGCCGGGGCAGAAATAGAATTAGTAAATTATATCTCTCGGGAAAACAAATTAAAACACGCGATTAAATCAATTATCAATGATTATAATTATATAATCATTGATTGTCCGCCTTCCCTGGGCCTTTTAACCCTAAACTCTCTTACTGCGGCTGATGCGGTTATTATTCCCATACAATGTGAATATTATGCCTTGGAAGGCATTGGGCAATTATTAAATACTATAA
Source organism: Atribacteria bacterium SCGC AAA255-N14 (assembly GCA_000405345.1). The sequence goes on along the minus strand of ASPC01000007.1, from coordinate 3,530 downwards.
ATCTGGTCAGAGAAAATTTAAATTCATCTTTAGAGATTGAAGGGATTTTACTGACCATGTATGATAGCCGCACAAATCTTTCCCGCGATGTTGTTGAGGAAGTTAAAAAATATTTTAAAGGAAAGATATTTAAAGCAGTTGTTCCGCGAAATGTCAGAGTGAGCGAAGCCCCCAGCTATGGCAAGCCCGTTGTTTTGTATGACGCAAAATCCAAAGGGGCAATGGCTTATAAAAAATTAGCTCGAGAGGTGATATCAAATGAGTAAAAGAGGATTAGGGAAAGGGTTAGAAGCCCTTATACCTAAGGCTGAACACAAAGAAAAAGGATTTGTAATCGAAATGGATACAGAAAGTTTAACCCCTAACCTTTTTCAACCCCGTAAAAATTTCGATAAGGAAAAAATGGAGGAACTGAAAGAGTCAATTAAAAAACACGGAATAATTCAACCAATTGTTGTAAGAAAAATGGCTAACGGATATGAAATAGTTGCCGGAGAGCGGAGGCTGAAGGCTGCCAAAGAGATCGGATTAAAGAAGATACCGGCAATTATAAAAAGCATTAACAATGAAAAAAGTCTAGAAATTGCCCTGGTGGAAAATATTCAAAGAGAAGATCTTAATCCTGTTGAGCAGGCCAACGCCTTTAAAAGATTGGTAGATGAGTTCAATCTTACCCAGCAAGAATTGGCAGATGTAACCGGAAAGAGCAGGGCTTTGGTCGCCAATACCATAAGACTGTTAAAATTGAATTCGGAGATACAAAAAAATATTTCTGAAGGGAAAATATCTTTCGGTCATGCTAAATTATTATTAAGCATAGAAGATGAAGAAGTACAAAGAGCGGTGTGTGATAGAATAATTGCTAATGATTTATCGGTAAGAGATACCGAGCGCTTGATAAAAAATATCGGAAAAGTACAAAAAAAGCAATTTAAAGTTAAAAATATTACCATTGAACACTTCCCCGAGGTAGAGGGAAGATTAAGAGATGTTTTAGGGACCAAGATAAACATATTATATGATGGTAAGAAAGGGAAGTAGAATAATAGATAGCTTGGTCAGAAAAGGGTATTTATTAAGGGTGGAGAATCCTGAAGATAGGAGATCTTTTGTTCTATCTCTTTCCTCCAAAGGAGCTGAAATTAAAAAACAGATCGAACAGGAAAGAAATAATTGCGAATATAGGCTTAGAAAAAACCTCTCTACAAGAGAAGTAGAATTAATAAAAAAAGGACTAGAATTAATTACTAAGGTTTTTAATCAAAAAAATCAATAACCTAAATTTAAATAAGAAAGGAGGAAAGAATCGATGGAAAACAGTAAATCATTAGAAGTAGAGGTAAACGGAAACAACTTTCAACAGGAGGTTTTAGAGTCTTCAATCCCTGTATTGGTAGATCTTTGGGCACCCTGGTGTATGCCTTGCCGGATGATATCCCCAATTGTCGAAGAATTGGGTAATGATAACCAGGGCAAATTGAAGGTTTGTAAGCTAAATACCGATGAAAACCAAAATATTGCAGCTCGCTACGGCATCCAGGGGATACCTACCCTGTTATTTTTTAAAAATGGCCAAGAGGTTGATCGTATCGTAGGCGTCACACCAAAGCCAATAATACAAAAAAAACTTGATGCTATTCTTTAGTTTGCTTCCCCTAATCCCGCTAAGGAAGTAAAAATGCTTTAACCCTTAGCTTTTATCAAGGGGCGTATTGCAATACGCCCCTGCTTAAATTATTTTATTTTTCGTTTCTCTTTTTATCCTTCTTTTCGGCAATCATCATATTTAAATCCAATATACTTTTTTGTATCTCAATTAATTTATTTTTAATATTATTTATATTTAATTCTTTATTATCAGCACTACCTTTGGTCTCATATTCCAATCTTGGTAATATTAGCCCAAAGGTTGATTTTAATTTTTCAACGCTCCCCTCTATCTCTCTAAGTTCTTTACTTTCTCTGTCTATCTCTAATCTTCCGCCGGGCAAAACATTTTTTCCTTCGATAGACAAGCTTTCTCCTAATTCCGGAATATAAGTTACAATATTTAATTCCTCTTTAATTTTTCTGGAAATTTCTTCGGTTGCCTCCTCTTCTCCGTGAACCACAAATATTTTTTGGGGTTTACTTTTAAAACTTTTTATCCACTGTAGTATCCCTTCTTTATCAGCATGTCCAGAAAAACCCTCTAAAGAATGTATTTCAGCATTCACTTGAATCTCTTCCCCAAATATTTTAACTACTTTCTCGCCTTCTTTTATCCTTCTGCCTAAAGTCCCATTGGCTTGATAGCCAACAAATACGATACTGGATTCTTTTCTCCACAAATTATGTTTCAGGTGATGTTTTATTCTGCCGGCAGTACACATTCCGCTGGCCGAAATTATTACTTTACTTTCTTTAGAAAAATTTATCTGTTTAGATTCTTCTGTGGTACGCGTAAACTTTAAATTACGAAAATCCAAAGGGTTATTCCCTATATTTATAAGTTTTAAGGTGTCTTCGTCAAAACAATCCGGATTTCTTAAAAATATCTCTGTCGCCGATACGGTTAGCGGGCTATCTACATAGACCGGGACACTTAAAAAATTCTGGTCTTTACTTTTAACGTATTCAGTATAATACTTGTTTAGTTCATAGATTATATCCTGGGCTCTTTCCACTGCAAAAGAAGGAATTACTACATTCCCACCTCTTTTTGCTGTAGCATTGATAATAGAGATTAGTTCTTTGGCATCATCTTCTGAAGGGTGGTGCAGTTTATTTCCATAAGTCGATTCCACAATCAAATAATCTGCTTCATCGATAATAGAAGGATCCCTTAAAATGGGCCTATCCCGCCTGCCCAAATCGCCTGAAAATACCAACTTGGTCTCTTTGCCCTCCTCTTCTTTTATCCACAACTCAATTATGGAGGACCCCAATATATGCCCGGCATCTCTAAATCTTAAAGTAACTTCTTCGCTTAATTTTATTTTTTGGTTATACAAAACCGGTTTAAAATATTTTAAGCTCTCCTCTGCTTCTTTTACGGTATAAAGAGGCTCTCTTAACTTTCCTCCAGATCTTCTTCTTTTCCGATTGTCCCATTTATTCTCCATCTCCTGAATATGTCCGCTGTCGGGGAGCATAATAGAACATAGATCAGTAGTTGCTTTAGTAGTATATATATTGCCTTTAAAACCTTTCTTTGTCAGCTTAGGTATTCTCCCACTGTGGTCTATATGGGCATGGGATAGAACCATAAAATCTATCTCTCCAGGATTAAAGCTGAAAGGTTCATAGTTCATTCGGTTAATCGATTTGCTTCCTTGAAACATTCCACAATCTATTAAAAATTTAGTATTCTTGGTTTCAATTAAAAAATTAGACCCGGTAACTATTTTAGCAGCGCCTAAAAAAGAAATTTTCATCGTAGTTTCCCCTTTTATAAATTAGTAGATAGTATTAAATATAGATTTTCAGTTGTCGGTTATCTTCATACAGCTAAAAGCTTAAAACGAAAAGCGAAAAACCATAATTCAAAA